>NZ_SJOT01000039.1:0-16717 GCF_012027795.1 Megasphaera sp. SW808 | reverse complement strand
TAACAGTAGGAGAATTAATATTCATATAGATAGCCTTTGTCATATCTTCATATACCTTAACATATTTATCTTGTGTTAAGTCAATCGCACTTGCATATGTACATGAAAACAGTAATACGAATAATAGGCTAATCATAATAAAAATGTGTTTTTTCATAATGCTGCACACCCCTTTGCTTCTTTTCTTTTAGTATAACAGACAGATGTGCGTATCGCCAAGATAGCCAAGCAGTACATCATATAGTGAAAGTTGAATCCGTCAGCATATATTCAGCCAGGATTTGCAGCCCCGTTTCTATCGTATCGAGTTCCAGCCATTCGTGGGTCGTGTGTTCGTCGTGGCTGCGGCAGACGCCGAAGGACAGGGCCGGGATGCCCAGGCTGAGGGGGATGTTGGCGTCGGTACTGCCGGAAATAAAGGGCGTGCCGAGGCCGTACCGTTTGCGGATGGCGGCGATGCGCCGGCATTGAGCCGAGATATCTGCGCCGCTGCTGCAGGGCCGTTCGCCGAGAAGGGTCGTCGTAAGGGTCAGGCCGTCTTGTTCGGCGTCGGCGAGGAGGTGCAGAAAGGCGTTGTCCAGTCGTTCTAATTCGTCATGCGATTCGGAGCGAAGATCGACAGTGAATTCGGCGCTGGCGGCGATGGAGTTAATCGTCGTGCCGCCGCAGATGGTGCCGACGTTATACGTCGTCTTCGGAGCAGCTGGGACAGGCAGGCTGTAGAGTTTGGAAATAATAGACGCGGCGGCAGCGATGGCGCTGGTGTGTCCGAAGTGCATCCAGCTGTGGCCGCCCTGGGCTTCGATGGAGACGCGGTAGCGGCGCGACCCGACAGGAATGGCGACGACGTCGTCGAAGGTGCAGTCGACGGCGACGACTTCCGTAATGCGCCCCTTCCAGTCGGCCATGATGCGGCGCATGCCCTTGAGATTGCCCATGCCTTCTTCGCCGACGTTGAAGGCAAAGAGGGCTCCCTGCGGCAGGGACAGATCCAGGTCTTGAATCATGGCGATGAGGAACAGCAGTCCTGCGACGCCGGCGCTGTTGTCGCCGCACGACGGTGCAGCGAGGATATGGCCGTCTATGCGGGGCGTCAAATCCGTAGGGCTTTCGAATACGGTGTCCATATGGGCGCTGTACAGCGGAAAGGCTGTCTGCCCCTCGATTTGGCAGGGACAGAGGACGTTGCCTGCCGCGTCGACGTAGGCCTGCCCTTGGCCCAGAGAATGCAGGTATGCCAGCACCCAGGCGGCCTTTTCTCCCTCCTGTCCCGTCGGCGAGGGAATGGTGATAATCTGGCGCAGCAATTCTATGAATTGACGTTGACGGCTGAGAATATAGGCATTGATTGGTTCTAATATAGAGGAATACATGAATTTCATCTCCTTGCCATGCCAATGGGCTGCCCTGTTTATCTCAATATCATGGGGCAGCCAAAGAAAAACATCAGGAACGGCTTCACGTACCTGATGTTTTTTATACAATTACTCTGCTGCCGGCGCAGGCTGGGCGGCGGCAATGGCCTGGATGGTTTCTACTGGCAGGTTCATGATGCGGGCGATCAGTTCATGGGACAGGCCTTCCTGGAGCATCGTCGCTACGGTTTGTTCCGTAAAACGTTTCCGTTCCTCCAGCCGACCTTCTTCTCGACCTTCGGCCCGTCCTTCTTCCCGGCCCTCGGCTAAGCCCTCGGCCCGTCCTTCTTCGAGGCCTTTCTGCCAGCCTTCGGTCCGGCTCTTTTCGATATTGTGCATCATAGAAATATAGTCGCGCCGCGCTTTTTCCTGAATTTCGTATTTCCGGCGCAGCTTTTCGTCCTGGGTGAAATACATTTCACATTTCATCGCTTCTTTGATGGCCGGTTCGCTCATAGCCAGCACCTCCCGTTCTTCGTCGCTGCATTGGTGGGAAAAATAGGCGATCCAGCGCTCTGATTTCCGCAGCTTGCGGATGTCGCCGATGCGGATTTTTTCCAGCTCGATAAAGTGCATTTCTAAATCGTCGATGAGGATGTCCTTTGTTTCATCGTTGCAGATATGGTATGAATGATGGCATGCCGTATACTGGGCAAAGGCGTTGAAATCCATCAGGTTGATGGAAATGGCCGGCATGAGCTTGTCATAGGGCTCGCCTTCTCGGAGCTCGCTGCCGTACATTTTTGCCCAATAGTAGAGGGAACGGCGGGCCATGTCCGGGTCTTTGCAGACCTGTACTTCAATATTGACCTGAGTGCCGTCGTTCATTTTCGCCCGGATATCCAGGACAGATACCTTGCCGTCCTGCATGATGGGCGTCATTTCTTTGTCTAAGAACTCTAAATCGGTGAACAATGTATCGTCGGTCCGGTTCAGGATTCCGTTGATAAAGCTCAGCGTGAGAAATTTCTTTTTCGCATCGCCGAGCAGATATTTGAAAAATACGTCGTTTAGCCGGTTTAATTGCTGAGCCATAGCCGCCTCCTTTTTTACTATTCTTATTTGTATTGTATCACGATTTGCCTTTATGCCATAGGGAGAGGGGCGTTATATTATGAGCTGGAGGCATAGAAAAACTCGCTGCGGCGAGGTGTGCCGCAGCGAGCTGATGGGAAGGGGATTAGCCTAAAATCTTTTTCAAGTCTTCTTCCGGTGTGGAAATGGGGGTGATGTTGTAGTTTTCTACGAGGAAGTTCAGGACATTCGGCGATACGAAGGCCGGCAGCGTCGGGCCGAGGTAAATGTTCTTGAGTCCTAGGTACAGGAGCGTGAGGAGGATGCAGACGGCCTTCTGCTCGTACCAGGAGAGAACCAGGGTGAGAGGCAGGTCGTTGACGCCGCAGCCAAAGGCTTCTGACAGGGCGACTGCTACTTTGATGGCACTGTAGGCGTCGTTGCACTGGCCCATATCCATGATGCGGGGCAGGCCGCCGATAGTGCCGAGGTCGAGGTCGTTGAAGCGGTATTTGCCGCAGGCCAAGGTCAGGATGACCGTGTCAGCCGGCGTCTGTTTGACAAAGTCCGTATAGTAATTGCGGCCCGGACGGGCGCCGTCGCAGCCGCCGACGAGGAAGAAGTGTTTGATGGCGCCGCCTTTGACTGCGTCGATGACTTTGTCGGCGACAGAAAGAACTGTGCCGTGACCGAAGCCGGTCATGACCGTCGTGCCGCCGTTGATGCCCGTGAAATGCTGTTCTTCGCTGTATCCGCCCAGGGCCAGGGCCTTTTCGATGACCGGCGTAAAGTCCTTATCTTCGCCGATGTGGACGAGACCGGGGTAGGAGACGACTTCCGTCGTGAAGACGCGGTCGCTGTACGAGCTGCGGGGCGGCATGAGGCAGTTTGTCGTGAACAGGATAGCACCGGGAACGTTGTCAAATTCCTTCTGCTGATTCTGCCAGGCCGTGCCGAAGTTGCCCTTCAAATGGCCGTATTTCTTGAGCAGGGGATAGCCGTGGGCCGGCAGCATTTCGCCGTGGGTATAGATGTTGATGCCTTTTCCTTCGGTCTGCTTCAGGAGCAGTTCCAAATCCTTCAGGTCGTGGCCTGTTACGATGATAAAGGGGCCCTTTTCAATCGTCAGGGGAACCGTCGTCGGCGTCGGCGTGCCGTACGCCGTCGTGTTGGCTTCGTCGAGGAGAGCCATGCAGGTCAGGTTGACCTTGCCCGTTTCCATGACGATGGGCAGGAGCTCGTCCATGCCCCAGTCTTCGCCGAGGGCAGCCAATCCCTTCAAGAAGAAGGCATCGACCTCTTCGCTGCTGCGGCCCAGCATGAGGGCGTGATAGGCGTAGGCTGCCATGCCGCGCAGGCCGAAGAGGATGAGCGATTTCAGGGAGCGGATATCTTCGTCGGCTTTCCAAATCTGACGGACGTCATAGTCGCCGGCCTGTCCGCCGAGAGCCGCTTTTTCCGCACGCACTCTATCTATCATGATCTGAATAGTTGATTCGTCGAAGTTGACGTTAGTAATCGTTGTAAATAAAGCTTCCAGCACGAGGCGGTGCGTCTGGGCTGTCGGAGCATTTGTCTGACAGACGCGGGCCAGGCCGATGAGGGCGCTGGTCAGTTCATCCTGCAAATCTGCTGCGGCAGCCGATTTGCCGCATACGCCGGCGCAGCCCGTGCAGCCAGTGCCTCTCATCGTTTGCTCACATTGAAAACAGAACATTTTATTTTCCATAGTAAAGACCTCCTTTGGAACGATACTCATTTCAGTTGATATACTAAGTATAGTGGCAAAGGAGGTATCTGTCTGTTGTAAATACAACGGATTTGCAATATTGCAGTTTTTTTGTATGAATTAATCGCTGTGGATATGATCCAGCATGGACTGGATGAAGGACAGCATCTGCCGCCGGTCGTCCGGCGAGAGGCCTGCTAAGACGGCGCTGCGGTGGCTGCCGGCGGCCTGGGCTGCCAGGGGGTACAGTTCCCGGCCCTTTTCTGTGAGGGAAATGCGTTTTTCCCGTTTGTCCTGGCTGCTCGTCCGCACGATGAGTCCTTTCTGCTCCATCTTGCTCAGGGTCTTGGAAATGGCTGCTCCTTCGATTTCCAGCGCCGCGGCGATGTCCGACTGAGGAAAGGAGTCGTGCTTGGCGACGAAGTTGAGGACGGTCCACTCGGAGCTGTATAAATTAAGTGGTTTTAAGGCTTCGTTGACGCCTTTCGTAAAGGCGCGCATGACCAGGTACATATGATGGATGAGGGCGTCGTCTAGCATAATCGTATCAGACATGGGAAATCTCCTTTCTTTGATAGGCGCCGAGTTTTAATATATGCTGTACAAGAAATACAACGAGGAATATCAGCATAGCGGCTAAGACAAAATAATACATTTTAATATATCCAATAGAAGCGGCGGCACTTCCAAGACCAATGATACCGATACAAGTACCGACATCCAGCATATTGTAATACGTTGCGCTGGCGTTGCTGCGGCGTTCAGGAAGGGCGGCGTTAAACAGCCAGGTCATCAGGGACGGGATGATGAGTCCGGCTCCTGTTCCATAAAAGACTGAAGCTGTCATAAGCATGATGAAGGATGACGCATGAATAATGATGAAAGCGGCTACGGCATAGGCGATGATGCCCGGGAGCAGGACCCAAATCGGCCCTTTGCGGTCGTACACTCGTCCGCCGAAGGTTCGAGTAGCAAAGACGAAGAAGGTGCCGACGACGAAAAATAAACCAGCTCGTTCAATATGAGCTTCCTGCGCCATCATGGCGACGAAGGTGTTGACGCTGCCGTAAGAAAATCCGAACAGCATTGTGAAAAAGGCAGGAAACCCCGTGCCTGATTCAAAAAAGCGATTTTTCCAGGAAACTTTGGTTTTAGTCATGCGGCGGGTTCTGCGGATAGCGCTGAGCGATTCGTTGCTGAAAAAAGCGCAGACCATAGCCAGGGCAGCCGTTAAAAAGGAAAAGCCAAACAGCGCGTCGGAACCCAGCCCTGTCAGTAAGGAAACGCCTGCAGCTGGAGCGATGCCCATGGCGACAGCGTTGCTGGTACTAAAATAGCCGAGGCCTTCGCCGCGGCGCGATGAAGGAATAATATCGACGGCCAGGGCGGCGGCAAAGGTGGATCCCAAGCCAAATCCCAATCCTTGAATGATGCGGGCGGCTGTAAGCATTGCGATTGAAATAAAGTAGGCGTATGCCGCTGCGGCAGCTAACGAAAAAAATAATCCCAGGTATAAACACTTTTTTTTGCCAAGCCGGGCAACGAGATTGTCTGTAAAGAAGCGGATACAAATCGAAGATACGCCGAAGATACCGGAAATAATACCTAACTCCAACCCTGATGCGCCGAGTGACGCGGCGTACATGGGCATTGTCGGCAAGAGGCATTGAAAGCTGGCGAATAATAAGCCGTTTGCCAAAATGATAGCGACGAAACGTTTCGTCCATAACGGAGCTTTAGTCATAGTTCTCAAGACCTTTCCCTTTAGAAGTAGATAACTAGTTAACTATATAGCAAAATAAAAATCAGATAATTAACTAGTTAAATATCTGATGAATGAATATACTATACCGCCGTTCATTCGATTTGTCAAGTCGAGCGACGGCAGGCCCGGAACGAATTAGCTGCGGAACGTGGCGTATCGGGCGAGAATATAGTATAATTTCTTACAAGCATATGTTCAGCGTGATGCTGCCGGAACAGGATGTATCAGGAATTTCAGCTGTACAGCAAGACTGTCCTTTTATTCGCTCATACAGCAGATATATTATCATCCTTTCTTATGCTATAATAAGTGTATATAAAGAATACAAAATAGGAGGCTGTACGATGGCAGACACAGTATACGCAGTATTTAAGACCAATCACGGCGATTTTACCGTCGAATTATTCCCCGACAAAGCGCCCATTACGGTGGCGAACTTCCGCAAGCTGGCCGAATCGGGCTTTTACGACGGCACGATTTTCCACCGCATCATTCCCCAGTTCATGATTCAGGGCGGCGACCCGGAAGGCACGGGTTACGGCGGCTCGGACGAAATGATTCCCGACGAATTCGATCCGTCCCTGACCTTTGCCGAACCGGGCGTCCTGGCCATGGCCAATGCCGGCCCCAACACGGGCAGCTCCCAGTTCTTCGTCACCGTCGTGCCGACGCCGTGGCTCCAGAACCACCATTCCATTTTCGGTAAGGTCGTCAAAAACTACGACGTCGTCGAAGCCCTCAGCCAAGTGCCGACGAACCGTTTTGACCGTCCCCTCGACGACGTAGTTCTCGAAACCGTCGCCATTACGGATACGCTCTAAGAGTTTCCATGCCGTTTTATACCTACATGGTGCGCTGCGCCGACGGTACGCTGTACACCGGCTGGACCTTGGACGTAGACAAGCGCGTCGCCGCTCACAACGCGGGCCGCGGCGCTAAGTATACTCGTTCCCGTCGTCCCGTCCGCCTCGTGTGGAGCCGGGCCTTCCCGACGAAGCACGACGCGATGCACTGGGAATGGCAGATCAAGCAGATGCCGCGGGCAGAAAAGGAAGCCCTCTGCCAGTCCTCGCCAAAGGAGATGGTATAACATGATACATTGGAAGAAAGCCTTGACGGCAGGCTTCCTGAGCCTGACCTTGTTCGCCGCCCCCGTCGGCACGGCGATGGCCGCGTCGTGGTGGCAGACCCTGGCCTACGGGGCCGCCGCTATGGCCTTGGCAAAGCAGCAGCTGACAAAAATGGACGACGGCGCGAAGCAGCAGATGCTGGCCAGTACCCAGGCCAAGACGGGCGTCGTTGCCGGCGAAGCCTACGGCGACCGCCTGGAAGGGATTCAGCGCAACATCGTAGCCACGGGCATGATCGAACGCCAATACGACGTGTACGCCAACCCGTCGGAGGACCTGAACGCCTTTGAAACCATCGGCGGCGTCATTTCCGTCAACAAGGGCATGATGGACGCCCTGAGCGACGACGAGCTGGCCTTTACGCTGTGCCATGAAATGCAGCACGGCGAAAAACGCCACGCCGTCAACGGCGTATTGAAGAGCATCGGCATCGCCACCCTCGTCGACGTGGCCCTCGGCGGCGACCTCAACGTCCTCGACGTCCTCCTGGGCAGCGTGGCCGTTAACTACATCGACAACGAAGTGGTGACGATGGACCAGGAAAAGGAAGCCGACGCCCACGGGTTCGACGTCTTCAAGAACACCCAGTACAACGTCGGCGGCGCGGCCTCATCCATGCAGCTCGTCTACGAACAATACGGCGAGCTGTATCAGGAAGGCTTCAAGCGCATCATCAATCCGAACAACCATCCGCAGATGACCAGCCGCATTGAAAAGCTGGCCTTCCGCATGAGCCAGTGGTCGGGGAACCACGTCCAGGTCGGCGGCGACGTCGTGTACGTCAACGCCCAGCCCGTCATTCATCCCGTCCCGTCGGGCGACTATTCGCCGCGGCGCAGGGCCTTTCTGGCGGCAGGCAATCTGGCCCGCGTGACCCACAACGAGTACGGCGAGGCCATCGACGAAGATAAGGTCCAGGCCGTGCCCCTGAACCAGCAGGATGAAAAGGGCAAGAAGGCCCATAAGGACGCTCCCATCTATCCGCCGGCATGGAACGTAGCCCGGCATGGCTCCGACATTTACGTCAACGGCCTGCGCATCATGACCTGCGCGCCCGGCGACGACGGAGGGGCCATTACCCAATCGCTGGAAAAAGCCTTGAAGGCCGAGCCGGCCATGTTGTCGGAAAAGGAAATCAAGAAGCTCAACAAAGAGTGGAAAAAACAGTACGAAGCAGATAAGAAAGCCAAAGAAGAAGCCGAACAGGCCGCGGCGGAAGCCCAGCAGCCTGCCGAAGCTTCGTAGGCCCCATACGATACGCGCCGCCGACGGGACAGACTTCCTGCCCGACGGCGGCGCGTCGTTATGCTGCATTCGATGTTAAGAAAGGAGGGGAAGGCCATGCGTTACAGCGCGCTCTGCTGCGTTGTCCTGACGGCGCTTACCCTGGGCGCGGGCCTCGGCGCCGTGGCCTATCAGACGGCGGAGCCCCAGGAGCTCATCGACCCGCCGATGGAACAGGCCCGCCATCTATTGTTTGACCGCACTGAGACGGACTGCCGGCGGCAGCCCGTTGCCGCAGCGCATTACACGTCGGATAATCCGGCGTCGCCCCGTCCCGTCCTGCGCTGGAGCCGTATTGACGGCGCCGTCATGTACGACGTGCAGATTGTAAAACACCATAGCGGCGGCCCGTCGCCGTGCTACGAGCCGGTCATGGCTGCGCAGCGCGTCTATAACACGGCCTGCGAGATCCTGCTTCCCGCCGGCTGCCGCGAGCCCGTCCTGTATTGGCGCGTCAAGCCTCTGAATCTGCGCGGCCAGGACATCGGCCCCTTTTCCGAGTTGGAGCCCTTGCCCGTAGACTGGCAGAAGCAGGACGTACTAAAGCCTGTGCCCCTGTCGACGTACAATCAGGGCAGAGGGCAGACACTGCTCTATCCCGTATACGACTGGATCGCCATGCCCGACGCCGACCATTACGAAGTAGAGATCCTCGACGCCCCGCCGGAAAATCCCAACGGCATCGAGCCCTCGGGGCACCGCATCGCCGTCTATACGACGCCCATCGCCCATCAGTACGACGGCCAGGCGCGCATGTCGGCGCAGCCCTTCTATTGGCGAGTCCGGGCCGTCCGCAGCGACGGCAGTCCTCTGGGCGTGTACTCCGACGCCTCGTCGTATACGACCGACCCGGGCCGGCCCTGTGCGGCGGCTATTTACGGAGACAGCATCAGCCACGGCGGCGGCAGCGTGTCCTACTCGCCGGCAGACTGGGAATTCAGCTACGGCCATTACCTGGCCTTTCCTACGGTTAACCTGTCCTTCAGCGGCGATACGAGCCGCACGGCCGTCGAGCGGTTTGACAAGGATGTTGCGCCCTTCCATCCGCCGTATTTACTCATCCTCATGGGAACGAACAGCCTCCGTGCTGGCGTCGAGCCGGCTGAGGTCATTGCTGATATGGAGCAGGTCAAAGCAAAATGCCTGGCCTACGGCATCCGCCCCGTCTTTCTCACCTTGCCGCCCCTCAATCCGGCCAACATCCGCGCGGCCTTTGGGCAGGATACGGTACGGAGCTGGCGCGAAGCCATGGCGGCGGTCAACGCCTATGTGAAGACGCAGGTGCACGTAGACATTACGCCCGGCATGGCCGACGAACGAGGCGAGCTGCGCGAAGACCTGGCCGTCGACGGGCTCCACCTCGACCCGCCGGGCAAGCGCCTCATGGCCGAAGCCATTAACGCTGCCTGGCCGGATATTACGGCTCTTCCCGACGAAGCGTGGAACTCTGATAACGAATCATACTGAAAAAATACCCGTCTCGGCAGACAGCTGCTAAGACGGGTATTTATGCATTTTGAAATCTGCTGCCATCACGGCAGGCGGTGAACAAAGCCCCCGAATCTGCACGAAACGGGGGTGATGCCCATGAGCGATACAAACATAACGTTGTTATTACTTATCGTTCTTGTGGTTTTGTTGCAAAATGTAACAAAAAAGTAGCCGTCACCTTAGTTTTCGCGAGCTAAGACGGCTACAATTTTGTAACCATTGCGGGGGCTATACCGTGTGTTGGCACAGAGCCTCGCTTTTTTCACCTTTATTATAACGGCTGAGCCCGCTGCCGTCAAGGCGCGCGTCATGGCGCCAGGGCTATTCGCCTGGCTTTTCCGTGGGTTCAGGTGTGGTGTCGTCGGGCCGATGGGCCTCGCCCCAGCGGCACATGGCTTCCATGATCGGGTAGAGGGAGCGCCCTTTGTCTGACAGGCTGTATTCGACCTTCGGCGGGATTTGGGGATATTCACGGCGGACGATCAGGCCGTCGCGCTCCATGCCTTTCAGCTGCTCGCTCAGCGTCTTGTAGGTAATGGCCCCGATTTTTCGCTTCAGCTCGTTGAAGCGGATGGTCTCGTATTCGACGAGAAAATACAAGATGATTAGCCGCCATTTGCCGCCGATTAGGGACAGGGTGTAGCCGAAGGGGACGTCGGACAAGGCCTGCAGGGCTCCTTCGTAGGGCTTCATGCTCATGAGGGGTACTTCCTTTCGCCATAGTATATGTCAAAAAAGTGCGTACTATACAATTCTTCCTTTCTTTTTTATCATAAAAGAAGAAGGATATACAAGTCAACCCGGCCCGGCCGGAGAAGGGAGCTCTGCCATGAAAAAAGTAAAAATCACCATACTCAAAACGACGCTGGATCAGGAACTGGCCGCCCAGTACGGCGTTCCGGGACTGCAGGCTTGTCCCATGATGCGGGAGGGACAGGTCTTTTACGCTGATTACGCCAAGCCTGAGGGATTCTGCGACGAAGCGTGGAAGGCGATCTATCAGTACGTCTTCGCCCTGGCCCACGGCGACGGCAAGACTCTGTTTTATCACGGCGACTGGATAGGCAAGCCCAACGTCGCCATCTGCAGCTGCAACGATGGCCTGCGCCCGGTCATCCTAAAGCTCGAAGGGACGGACGAAGAGGCGGAAATCCGTTACGTCCCCGTCCGCTGACGAGGCTGTGTAGGATTATTCTTCCTATACATGTATAAGACTTTGTTATACTATATTGATATATTATAGCTCCGGCGGCGCGGTCTGTCAGCCTGTCATTTGATAGAAATGGCAGGACGAAGGCTGTCGGTTTGTTCACCGTTTTGTCTGTTAGGATCAGACAAATGCTGGCATGTAGCCGCTCGATTCCGGCCCCTTTGGCGCAGGATCGGGCGGCTTTTGTCATGCTTTTTTCTTGCTGTCCGGCGGCAGCGCAGAGGTGAACATCCGCATAGATATGCCGTTTTTCGCCGCCTCTGTCGATAGCTGTAACGCGTACGTAACGCCCTAGACTAGAAAAGACAAGACCAGAGGAGACAAGAGGGAGAAAAGAGAAGAAGGCTGCGGAGTTACGGCGGTCGCCCCGGAACGGACGGAATAGACGGAGAGAAATTTTTCCATGAGGAGACATAAAACGACGGGGCCTTTTCCCTTACTATTATAGAACGCAGCCCCCAGGAGCTGACGAACGGGAGGACCGAAAATGAAACAACTTCGTTGGATGAAAACAAAAATTGGATTGTTTGGCGACCCGAAGGTCATGGCCATGCTCAGCCAGCGCCACGGCGAGACGTACTTCGTCGTCTGGTTTTTGCTCAAGGACATTGCCGGGACGGTTAACTGCGACGGCTATACCTGCCTGTCGGAGCAGGTGCCCCTGACCGGCGAATACATCGCCCGCGTCCTTCGCCGCCGCCGCGACGTCGTGGAAAAAGCCCTCGATTTCTTAGAGCAGATAGACCTCATCAGCCGCGACGAAGAAGGACGCATTCGCCTCGTCGATTGGGAAGAATTGCAGGATTTCGACAAGGACGAACGCCGCCGCCAGCAGACACGCAGCCGCGTGGCCCGGTTCCGTCAGAAGCAGGGCGAAGAGGCTGGCAGGACTGACGGCGGCTCTGCGGAGCCTTCCGAGCCGGCGCGGAGCGAAGCCGCGGCATATTATGCTCAGGTGTTTGGCAGCGTTCATCGGGCGGCGTGCCTTGCCCTGGGTGAGCTGGAACGGGAATGGGGTAGCGAGGCCGTATGCCATGCCGTAGCCATTGCCAAGGAGCGGGGCGCAGAGGGAAACAACCTCAACTATATCCGCTCGATTCTCGCCAACAGCGGCGGCCAGCCGCGGCGAAAGGGAAAGGACGATTGCCATGGGTATGCAAGTGTTGATGAATACGTTAGTATCATGCTTCGGCAGGCGGATGAATATGAATCCGCAGTTCATACACGTGTTGCGGACCAGCCTGCCCGCCGGGCTGACGGAGGAACAAGGCGCGGAGTTGGGCGCCCGCCTGGCTCAGACCTGTAAGTTTGCGCCGACCATCGCGGAAATCCTGGCCGAGTGGCGGGCCATGCGCCGCGATATGCTGCGGCGCGAGAGTATGCCGCCGCCGACGCCGGTCCGCAGAAATCCCGCCGTCGTCCGCCGGCTGCGCTCTGTCTGCGACTTGATGCGGCAGGGCAGCCCCTTGCCGAAACAGGACGTCGGGCCGGAGCTGCGCGAGTTTGCCCGCCGGCGGTTTCCCGACATCAGCGACGACGTCATTCGGAGAAACTGGCTGGAAATTACGAATTGCATGGACTATGCGGCAGAACAACAGCGGACGGCCTCTCCCTACCAGATGGTCATGGAGCTGGAGCCCGACGGGACGATCAGCCTGAGCATGAAGACCCTGGGATGCGCCGGCTGACGGCGCAAGTCCTGATGCGCGGCCTGCGCTGTATATAATACATATTTATATGTAATGCGGCGAAGGATACCCGTCCGATGTTCCGGGGTTCGATGCGTCTCGGCATACAGGAACTATCGGCCTGCTGTCCCATGCAGGAGACGCCGACGCGACAGATTCAGAAGGCCATGGCGGCCGACATGGCAGTTGTACGAAGGAGGCGATTCTATGCATCGGATTATGCAGTGTTTGAGAAACCTCGACAAACAGACCATTGTATTTGTGATTCGTTTGATTCAATATTTCGTTAGGAGGAAATACAGCGATGAAAATCTACCTCAACGCCGGCCACGACCGGCTCCTTGATTCCGGCGCGGTCAACGAAGCCCTGGGACTGCGCGAATGCGACCTGGCCTATGAGCTGGCCCAGAAAGTCAAAGGGTATTTGGAACGAAACGGCGTCGCCGTCCTGTTTGGACAGCAGGATAACCTGTACGCCGTCTGCGGCGAAGCCAACGACGCCGAGGCCGACGCCTTCGTGTCCCTTCATTTCAACGCTTTCAACAAACGCGCCGCCGGCACGGAAACACTCATCTCCCATACGGCGGAAAGCCTGCTCCTGGGCCATGCCATTCAGTCTAACATCAAAGCCGTCCTCAACCTGCCCGACCGCGGGCTGAAGGAACGGCCGGGCCTCTTCGTCCTGCGCAATACGGCCATGCCCGCTGTCATCGTCGAAGTCTGCTTTATCGACAACGACTACGACGTCCGCCAGTACCAGAGCCGCGTCGACGCCGTAGCGCGGGCCATCGCCACGGGGATCATGCAGTGGCCGGGAATGGCAAGGAAGGCGGCGTAAAACATATGCTGAAAGGGGAGCGGCCCCTTTAGGCCGGAGTGTCACTTTTTTCTTTCTGCGTGGCCAGAAAGTGCCCATACTTTCTTTCTGAGCGGTCAGAAAGAAAGTATGCAAAGATAAGCAGGACGCGCGCAGTAAAGGAGCGAAGCGACGCATACCGCGCAGCGTATCGCTTATACAGCGTAAAGAACCGCCGCCCAGGTACTACCGAGTCTTGCCGTACATGGCGCAGGCGGCACGGCAAAATCGCTTCGCTCGGATGCCGTTTCTTCCGCCTGCGCCATGTACAGCAGCCGACTGACGTCGGCACGACTCGTCCGTAATGGGCGGGACAATCAGCTGCAAGACAACACGTATCTTTTATGACGGTTTCATGGGCTTTCAACATAGGGCCATGAGCTCTTTTGGATAGCGCATAGCATAGGAACTTTGCACTTGTTAAAACTAAATGTGTTATTCAGCGATGCGTTGATGTATTTTATCATGAGAAAGCGGCCCATCTAATAAGTAAGACTTACTGTACGGAAATATATGAGAACAGTGCGCGGTGTTTTTTCGCCCGTTACGGACGCGCCGTGCCGCCGCAGGCGGATGCGAAGAGCCTTACAGGCGGAGTAAGCAGTATCCGAGCGAAGCGATTTTACTGCGCCGCCTGTAAGGCTCGCAGCAAGGCGCGGGAGTTCCGGGCCGGCCTCTTTCTTTTTTTGATTACTTTTTTCTTTCTGGCCGCGCAGAAAGAAAAAAAGTAATAACATTCCCTTTGCGTTGGGACATAACGCAATCCTAGCTTTCTCCTGTCTTTGCGCTGACAAAGACAGAAAAACATATTCACACTACAAGGAGGAATTCTATTATGGCAGAACGTACTGCAATTTCCAGCAAGTTGAAACTCACCGTTTCCTATCAGGATCACGAAGGGGCGCAGAAGAAGCGGCAGATGACCTTCGCTCACCTCAAGCCTTCGGCAGAGCCCGAAAGCATTACCGCCGCAGCGGCGGCCATCGGTACCCTGCAGGACGACCCGATTACGTCGATTCGCGAAGTCATTGAAAATGAAATTACGGCCTAAGCCAGTATTTTCCATTTCGAAAGGAGAAATATACCATGATCCAGACTAAAACCAGAACCTTACAGCTTGAATTTGCCGACGCCACCGGAAACAGCGTCGTCTATTCCCTCAAAAATCCCAAAGAAGGCCTCGACAAAGGCACCGTCGACGCCGCCGTCAGCACGCTGCTGGAAAAGAAAATTTTCGCGACGGCCGAGGGCGATCTGACGGCCTTGAAGGACAGCCGCATCATTACCCGTCAGGTCGAGACTCTTGACGAATAAGGTATAATGATAAGTAAAACGCAAAATGCCTTGGGCGTATGCTCAAGGTGTTTTGCCCTACAAGGAGGCAACATTGTATGACCATTCCTGTACGGCAATGCATCCGTCAAGTCCAGATGGGCGACGTCGATGCCATTGCAGATATTTGTCAGCTGTACAACCCCTTTATCCAATCCATGGCCCGTAAATACAGCTATGTGTACGGCAGCATTCACGAAGCCCGCTCGGTCGCGACTACCGCTCTGATCGAATGTATTTATTCTTACGACTTGGCGGACAACGTAGATGTCCCCCTGGCTATTGTCCGGTTCGTCAGAAAGCAGTTTGGCGATGATGCCTATCGCTACAAGCAAGAACAATCCCTGCTCGAAAAAAACGTCTACTGTCCCGAAGGCGGCACGACCGATCTGCCCGACTATCTGGAAGACCAGAATGCCGTCTGTCCCATGGGCCGGGTCATTGAGCTGGAAGAAAAAGAAGAGCTTCAGCGGGCCTTGGACACCCTCGACGAGAAGGAACGCCGCCTCGTCTGTCTGCGGCACAAAGAAGACTGGACCTTCCGCTCCATCAGCGAGGAACACGGCATCCCCATCCCCTCGATCCAGACTGTCATCAACCGCGGCGTGCGCAAGCTCCGCAGCCACTACGGCCTGGACGGCGACGCGCCGAAAAAAATCCCGAAAAAGTATAGGGGAAAGAAATAGGAGTGTTACTTTTTCTTTCTGCGCGGTACAATCACTTCGCTCGGATACCGCTTCTTCCGCCTGTCAGGCTCTTCGCATCCGCCTGCGGCGGCACGGCGCGTCCGTAACGGGCTGTGCTGGCTCGAGTCGATATCTTTTGTGTGAGCATTGACTGTGTAGCGGCGCATTGGGTATAATATAAGCAGAACTCAATGCTTCCATTTAATTTCCCCTTTCCGTTGCTAGGAATAGAGAAGCAGAGCAGAGTACGTAAAATGTATTGTGTCCGTTTGACACACGAAATCCCCGTAACGATTGCGGCGTTACGGGGATTTTTCATGGCTTTTTTGATGTCGTATGTATTGTTTGTGGCATGTAGCCCGTTATTGTTATGAACCCGGCTGCGTTTCATCAGTGTTACTTTTTTCTTTCTGAGCGGCCAGAAAGAAAAAGTAACCAAAAAAGAAAGAGGCCGGCCCGGAACTCCCGCGCCTTGCTGTGAGCCTGCCAGGCGGCGCGGTAAAATCGCTTCGCTCGGATACCGCTTGTTTCGCCAGTCAGGCTCTTCGCATCCGCCTGCGGCGGTACGGCACGTCCGTAACGGGCTTGTGCTGGTTGGTGCGGATATTCGTCATGAGCATTGACTGTACGGCGGCATGACGGGTATAATGTAAATGGAGTATAGTATACCCCCTCGAACGTCCCTCTTTTCTGTTGCGGTGAATGGGGTAGAGCAACGCATTTCGTATATCGCACCATGATGAGAGATATATGAAAAAAACAGAAGAAAGATTTACGGTTGTTGGCTGTACGGCGGCGTAGGGTATACTATACGTAGCATGTATTGTGTTCATGGAACACATGAAAACCCCGTAACGTTGCCGCGTTACGGGGTTTTTTCGTGGGGCTGGTGGCTTTTAGTAGTGTCTATTCCGCTACTGGTAGAGGTAGTGAGGGGCTAGGATAGAGTAGCGCAACGTCAACAGTATATCATGCCATGATGAGAGGTTTCTTAACGTTGCATGAGAGAAACATGAGAAAAAACAGCATATGGCGGTGCCGTTGTTGACGGTATGAAAAATCCATAACACATGGCATTGCTATGACAGGCCGAATCCATTGCGGATTCGGTCTTTTT
>NZ_SJOT01000038.1:0-17378 GCF_012027795.1 Megasphaera sp. SW808 | reverse complement strand
TGAAGTTCTTTTCAAGCTGCCGGCGCATCCGGCCTGCCGCGGCGTCCTGCCGCAACAGCTTGTTTAGTATATCCCCTTTTTAGTCTCTTGTCAATACCTTTTTGACAACTATGCGCAACCGGCAATCGCCGGTGCCTTGCCGCACATAGTTTCCAGTATCGCAGCCTGTCGCATAAAGCGGCATATTCACAGTATCTCTTATGTATATAAGACGCCTAATGATTCTAGTGCTTCCTGAATGGCATCTATGTCTTCCTGGCAAGCCGCCGTCACTAAATGCGTATGTATGCCGCCGCTGATTCGGCTCAGAAGTTCTGCCTGCGAGTCTTTCATCTTTTTGACATACTGTTTGACGTCGCGGCGCGAGCGAAGATTCAGCGTACCTTCCAGATTACCGTACACTTCGTGTTCAATGACGACGTTATGAACGACGCCGCCGTTATCCACAATAGCCTCTAATTCCGCCTGCATCAATTCCATGTCGTGACAGCATACAAATACGTGCTGCACACCGGGGAGAATATCGCCGATCAGCTGATACCCCCGCGGCGTCGATACGATCCCCAGGCCTTCTGCCCGCAATATAGCCACGTCGCCGACGATGATCTGCCGGCTGACATCACACTGCTGCGAAAGCTCCGTCCCCGTAACGGCACCTTTCGCATTTGTCAAAATCTGAACGATGCGTTTTCTTCTTTCTGCACTATCCACGCGCCGCGCCTCCTTATCTCGTCCGATGCTCCCTGTCGCTTTGCGCCTTGATGAGCATGCAAATAATTCTTCCCCATAAAAAACCTAAAAAAATTCCCGGAATAAAGCCGAGCATTTCATTGAATATCCATGACTGGCTAAAAAAAGGAAATACATAGGCTGCAAACTGAATCCCGCCGAACAGAAGCACTGCAGCGACCAATATAACCGGCTCCAACAGCAGCGGCGGACATTGAATCATATACCCGTCTTCCAACACCTGCATCAGGGGAAACCGCCGGCGAAAATATACGGAAATTCCAGCGCCGAACAAGCCTCCTAACAGAAACCATAGCACGGCCAATGCAAAAAATACGGCAAAATAATACATAATGCCGATGCCCCACAATAAAAACGCGATGTAGGGTATGACGATGACAAAGGGCATACAGTTCCGCGGTCTTTGAAAATAACAGGCATAGGTAAAGAGGATACTAGCCATAACGATTTGAAATCCAGTTAACACATCGTATGCAGGAATCATACGCTCATCTCTCCTTGCAGTCTCCATGTTGTTTTTCACACTTTTCCGGGACAATCCGACACAATTATATTATAGAGTATATGAGATAAAATTAAAATACTATTGCATCACCAGTTCGCTCCCGAAAGAGTACTTTGCCGATACAGTAAACTATGAAAGCAAATAAAAAAAAGACCCCGATGCAAATCGAGGTCTTGAATGTCCCTTGGCAATGCCTATTATAAATTGGAGAAATCTAATGTAGCAAACAAATCGTCCAGCGTTTCAGCACGACGAATCTGCGTTACGCTGCCGTCGGCATGGAGAAGCAGTTCTGCCGAACGAAGTTTGCCGTTGTAGTTAAAGCCCATGGAATGACCGTGAGCGCCTGTATCGTGAATGACGAGGACATCGCCGTCGTTAATTTCCGGAAGAGCCCGGTCGATAGCAAATTTATCGCAGTTTTCGCAGAGCGATCCCGATACGTCGTAGATATGATCCTTCGGCGCGTTTTCCTTGCCCATGACGGTGATATGGTGGTACGAGCCGTACATGCCGGGACGCATGAGGTTTGCCATGCAGGCGTCAACGCCAATGTATTCTTTCCAGATATGTTTATGATGAATCGCCGTCGTGACGAGGTAACCGTAAGGGCCTGTAATAGCGCGGCCGCATTCAAAAGACATGCGGATGTTGCCGAGACCGGCCGGAACCATGATTTCTTCGTAATGAGCCTGAATGCCCTTGCTGAGTTCGTCGTAATCGATGAAGGACTGCTCCGGCTTGTAGGGCAATCCAATGCCTCCGCCGAAATCAAGGAATTCGATGTCGATGCCGACGTTCTTCTGGACGTCTACGGCCAATTCAAACATCATCTTAGCCGTGTTGATTAAGCCGTTGACATTCAATTCATTGGAAACGACCATCGTATGAAGGCCGAAATGCTTAACGCCTTTTTCTTTCAGGATACGGAAGGCTTCAAAAATCTGTTCGCGCGTCATGCCGTATTTTGCTTCTTCCGGCGTACCGATGATGGCGTTGCCTTCTTTCAGCAGCGGACCGGGATTATAGCGGGCGCAAATCCATTCCGGCAGCGGGCCGTACGTTTCCAAATATTCAATCATCGTAATATCGTCCAAGTTGATGAGAGCGCCTAACTCCATCGCTTTTTTATATTCTTCGTACGGCGTATCGTTAGAAGAAAATACGATATCGTGGCCCGTAATGCCGACCTTTTCGCACAATACCAACTCAGCCATGGAGCTGCAATCCGCTCCGACGCCTTCAGCCTGAAGAAGTCTCATGAGATAGGGGTTCGGCGTAGCTTTGACTGCAAAATATTCCTTGAAATCCGGAGCCCAGGAGAAAGCCTTGATCAGCTTCCGCACGTTGTCGACAATGGCTTTTTCATCATAAATATGAAAGGGCGTAGGATATGTAGCGATAATATCGTGAATCTGCTGTTCCGTAAACGGTACTGTTTTCTTGTTCATTGCATTCAACTCCATCTTTATATATACAACAATAGTAAAATTATAACTGAAACATACTTTCAATTCATTGCTTCCTTACGGCTAATATTATATAATAGCCGTAGGCAATTTGTAAAATAGATTATTCTAATTTAATCAATTCATATTTCAAATCACAAATCAAAGGACAGCCTTATGGATACTACGACACTTCGCACCTTTATCACCTTGGCAGAAATAAAGAATTTTACCAAGACAGCGCAGCAGCTCTTCGTCGCCCAATCTACCGTAACCAACCGCATCCGAGACTTGGAAACGGAACTGGGCGTCGCCTTGTTTATCCGCAATCACAAGCAAGTCGACCTGACGCCGGCGGGTCTGAAATTTCTCGAATACGCCCAGCGTTTTATCGAATTGGAAACGACGGCGCTGCAGGACGTGCAGACCTCTCCTACGTATGCAAAAAAAATCAATATCGGTACGACCAATACGATTTATGAGTGTCATTTGCAGAAAAAAATCCGGGCCTACTTGCATACGAACCCGGACATATCCCTCGGCGTGACGATCAGCCATACCCTCGACATGCTGCAAAAATTGCAGGACGGTATGCTGGACGCCGTATTTTCATTCAGCGCCATCTTCCGCGACGGCTATATATGCCAGCCCTACCGCACGGACACGCTGGTCCTTGTCTGTCAGGCCGACGATAAGGAATACGCTTCCGGCATCTATAAAAGCGACCTGCAAAAGATCAATTATTTATTCTGCAATTTCGCCCTGCAGGGAGTCGGCCTGTATATTCAGGACTTGTTTCCCCGGTATCACCGCTTCCCTATGGAAATCGACAACAGCACCAAGCTGCCCCAATATGTAGCCGAAGGGCTGGGGTATACGTTCCTTCCCCGCAGCCTCATTGAAGACGATTTGCTGCTGGGAAAGCTGCGGGCGATTCCGCTCCTCGACTTTGCACCGCCAAAGGTCGACAGCTACTATATTACCCGCAGCCCCGGCAACGTCCCCGATTCGCTGGAAGCCTTTCTGCTGCAGCCGTAAAACTTTCATTTCCACACAAAAATAAGAGCCCCATAGAGGCTCTTATTTTTGTGCAGTATTACATATTTATGCGTGCTCCCGCTCGTTGCGGGCCGGGCATTGCGAACTATCTTTAAACCAGCGGCACGGCTTGCAGCGCCGGCAGGGCACCGGTTCCTGTCCCTCTAATATTTTGCCAGACCACGCCGGGTCAGCTAAATGGCACCGACCGACGGCAATACAGTCGGCGTATCCTTTTTGCAGGATCCATTCGCATTCTTCGCCGCTCTTGATATTTCCCACCGCCAGGACCGGAATCTGCACGGCTTGCTTAACGCGCGACGCGGCGTATATCTTATTGTCGAGGGGAAAATCGTCGGGCACATCGTAATTTTTCGTCCCCGTAGAAATGCTCAGCAGATCTGCGCCGGCGCTTTCTAAAGCCTTCGCCAGGTCAATCAATCCGTCTATCGTCGGATAGCCTATGCGGGCGGACACGATAAAGTCCGATCCGCAGGCTTTTTTAATATCCTGAACTAATTCGACGAGCAGGCGGATACGATTTTCAAAGGAACCGCCGTATTCGTCATCGCGCGCGCTCGTCTCGATAACCTGGCAGAGATAGTATCCATGCGCACCTTGTAGTTCGACGCCGTCAAAGCCCGCTTCACGACAGCGGACTGCCGCCTGGATAAAATCCTCTTTATAGGATAAAAACTGTTCTCTGCTGATATCGGCAATAGAGTTTTCCTCCATCACTTTCAAGCCGACGTTGGAAATCTGGATTAAGCCGACAGCTCCGCCGGCCTTGACTACCTCGGCCAGCCGCCGCAAAGGGGGAATGAACTCATCCTTCCACAGCCCGATGGCCTCGCGTACGTCCCGCATTTCCGTCACGTTGCTTCCTTCTACGACGATCATTCCGGGATTGCCGTCCGTATAGGCTTTATACCGCTGCAGCATGTACTCCGTAACGTAATTTTCTGGCACCTTTTGGATAATATCGGCCATCGGCGGGATGACAATACGATTGGGCATCGTCTTGCTTCCAACGGCCAAAGGCGCCGCGACATGGGGAAATAAGCTATTCATAGTCTCACTCCTTTAGGTGTATTTTTTTTAATCATAATATAGATATCGCCGTCCCGTCAATTTTTTATACGCTTGGATATCCCGGCTCTCTTATATTGACATTTGTACAGCTGCTCTGTATGATATATTTAGTTTTAATTAAAACTTTATTATTGCCATCAGCAAAAGAAAGGGACATTATGTATGAAAATAAAAGCGATATCGCAAGCTGTCGCATTAAGCCTCCTTCTCTGTTCCGTCGGCGGCGCGGCGTCCGCAGCCAGTACCAGCCAATCGCTGGAGGTACATCCAACGAAAGAAATGGTACAGCTTGTTTCTGACGTCGTCCATGCCCAGGTACCCGATCGCGGCTACGTCAGCAAAGCCATGACGATGGACCTCCTCGTCCCTTGCGGCGAAGGCCCTTATCCGGCAATCGTATATATCAACGGCGGCGGCTTTATCAACGCCAATAAAGACGGCTACATCCAGCAGCGCCTCGAATTGGCCGAGCACGGCTACGTCGTCGCCAGCATCACCTATCGCGTAGCGCCTGCGTCGACTTTTCCGGCTCCGCTGGAGGACGTAAAATCAGCAATCCGGTATTTACGCGCCCACGCCGGCCAGTTCCATGTTGACTCACAGCACATCGGCGTCATGGGAGGTTCAGCCGGCGGGTACTTAGCAGCCTTTGCCGGCACGACAAGCGGCACGGGACAATTCGATTCCGGCGACAACCTGGAGCAAACCAGCGACGTACAGGCCGTCGTCGATTTATACGGCGTATCGGATTTGACAGCCATCGGCGCCGACTACAGCCCAGATATACAGAAGCTGCACCGTTCTCCGGCCGCAACGGAAGCCCTGTGGATAAACGGCTCTCCCGTATTCGGCGGTAAAGACGGCGGCATAGACGCCAATCCCAAAGGCGCCGCAGCAGCCAATCCCATCTCCTACATTTCAGACAAAACGCCGCCCTTCCTCTTGATGCACGGCGACGCCGACACAGTCGTTTCGCCCAGCCAGACGGAAATCCTTCGCACCGCCTTGGCCAGACAGAATATCGAAGCGCATCGCTATGTCGTCAAAGGAGCCGGCCATGGCGGACCGCTGTGGATACAGCCGGAAATCATGAAACTCATCATTGATTTTTTCGACACCCATTTGAAATAAAGGACGCGTCAGCATATCTATACTAGAAAACGAGATGACATATATGAAAATTTTCCTTCTTCGCAACGTTTACTTTATCCTCGGCATTATCATCAACGCCTTGGGCATAGCCCTAATCACTAAGGCAGACCTGGGAACATCGCCCATTTCCAGCGTTCCTTACGTGCTATGTCTGCATTTCACGCCAACCTTTGGGCAATTTACCTTTGTCATGAATATGTTTTTTATTCTTGCTCAAATATTGATCCTCAGAAAAAGCTTCCGCCCGATTCAATTCTTACAAATCGGCGTTGTCGCCTTATTCAGCGTCTGCATCGATATTTTTATGTTTCTGTTATCCTGGGTTGAACCTACTGCGCTAATCTTGAAATTAGCGGCACTCTTAGCGGGCTGCCTGATCCTGGCCTTCGGTATTTGTATCGAAGTGGCCCCTAATGTACTCATGGTTCCCGGAGAAGGCTTGGTACAAGCGATTGCCGGGACATTCCGCTGGCGCTTTGGCACCGTAAAAATTGCCTTCGATACCACATTATTTCTGATTGCCTGCTCCATGTCCTTTGCTTTTTCCGGTATAGGCAATTTCGTCGGTCTTGGCGTCGGTACGATCATTTCTATGCTGCTCGTCGGCCGTTTCGTCAATTTAGTGAATATTCGCTTTGCCTTTATTCATCGCATTTCCGCCTTAGCCGTATTGGCGGCCTGGAACAAACGGCACCATGCGTCTAACGTGTCCTGCCGCCCCACATCGCATTAATATGCAAAATATTTTCCCACACACAACAGGGCGTCGAATGAAACGATCATCATTCGGCGCCCTGGTTTTATATACTCTATTGACAACGGTATATTCTGCCATAGTCTCCGCCCATCCCGTCATCAGCATGAGTATAAAGCCCGCATTGACGACGCGCACGAATAGCTGCAGCAGTTATCACATATGCAAAAAAACCGGAAACTCACGTCTCCGGTTTTAAGTGCATATGCAATTACTGCGCTTTGGCAACGTCTACCAATTTAGCAAAGGCAGCTGCGTCGTTGACAGCCAAGTCAGCCAGCATCTTACGGTCGACGATAACACCGGCTTTCGTAAGGCCGCAGATGAAGCGGCTGTAGCTCATGCCCTGAGCGCGGGCTGCTGCGTTGATACGGGCGATCCACAATTTACGGAATTCGCGTTTCTTGGCGCGGCGGTCGCGACGAGCGTAAAACAGAGCTTTCATTACGCTTTCATTAGCTTTTTTAAACAGACGGCTGCGGGTACCGCGGTAGCCTTTAGCCATTTTTAAGATTTTTTTATGACGAGCGTGTGCTGTAACGCCAACTTTAATTCTAGCCATTCTTAAGTTCCTCCAAATCTATACTAAATATATAAGCTGTTATTAGATGTACGGGCACATTTTGCGAACTGCTTCGTTCATCGTCTTGGAAACGAGCGTAGCTTTTCTCAGGTTACGTTTACGTTTCGGAGATTTGGATTCCAAAATGTGGCTCTTATACGGTTTCATGCGTTTGAATTTACCAGTACCAGTAGTTGTAAAACGTTTTGCCGCTGCACGGCGTGTTTTTAATTTCGGCATAATATATAAATCCTCCTCTTACTTCCCTTTAACGGCAGCAATGACCATCGTCATGTTTCTGCCTTCAATTTTAGGTTCTTTTTCTACGCGGGCGGTTTCTTTGAGCTCATCAGCAAAACGCATCAGCAGGTCTCGGCCCAACTCCGGATGGCTCATTTCCCGACCACGGAACATGATGGTAACCTTTACTTTGCTTCCTTCGCTCAAGAAACGCTGCGCAGCCTTCATCTTGACGTAAAAATCATGATCTTCAATGTTAGGACGTAATTTTACTTCCTTCATGATTAATACTTTCTGCTTCTTCTTGGCTTCTTTTTCCCGTTTTTGCTGTTCATACCGATATTTGCCGTAGTTCATGATGCGGCATACGGGCGGTTTGCCATTCGGTGCAACTTCTACTAAATCCATATGGCGTTCTTCCGCAATCTGGCGGGCAGAACGGAGAGACATTACACCAAGCTGTTCGTTAGTATCGCTGACCACGCGGACTTCACGGGCTCGAATCTGATCGTTGATACGCAATTCCTTACTAATTGCCTTTCACCTCCATAAAAAAAGAACGGACAGCATAATACTATCCGCTCGACTGATTCCTCATAAACCTTAGTAACACGAAAGCCATGTAAGGTGAGAAGCGGATAGCTTCTGCTTTATTTTCAACAAATGTAAGTATAGCAGGTTTATCTGCTGCTGTCAAGAAAAATCAGGTACAAAAAAAGAACCTGCCGAAACAGATTCTTTTTTCATTATGGCGGAGAGCGTGGGATTTGAACCCACGATAGAGCTTTAGCCCTATACATGATTTCCAATCATGCTCCTTCAGCCGCTCGGACAGCTCTCCATGGCTTACACATTGTTTTCCATTATTCAATTTCCGATGCTCTCGGGATCAGCATCCAATGTGTAAAATATGGTCGGGGCGACAGGATTTGAACCTGCGACCTCTTAGTCCCGAACCAAGCGCGCTACCAAACTGCGCTACGCCCCGTCACCTGACTTGTATATAATACCACATCCAGAAGAAATGTCAAGGAAAAAAATAAAAAAATGTGCCGGAGAGAGAAAACTTTTTTACAGTTTGTCTCCCGGCACAGTACGTCCGCAGATACGGCCTTCGCCGTCGCCTTATGCGGCGGCCGCATCCTGCCGATTATGGACGTGTTTCCAAATAAACCCTCCGGTCAAGGTAACGACCAGCAGCGCCGCCTTGACTTCCGACGGATACACCGCGATGAACGAGACATATTCGGCCAGATAATGGTCCGTCGCCAGCATGCCGCCGGCAGCCCAGCCCAGGATTGCGCCGCCGATGTACATTAATATAGGGAACTTATTCATGACCTTGACGACGATGGTGCTGCCGAAGATGATAATAGGCACGGATATGAGCATGCCGAAGATGAGCATTCCCCAGTGGTTGCCCGTGACGCCGACAATCCCCAACACGTTGTCCAAACTCATGAGCGCATCGGCCAGAATAATCGTACGGACTGCAGCCCACAGAGAATCCTTCGCTTCGACTTTTACGTCTTCCTCTTCGTTGCGGGCTCCAATGAGCTTGATGCCGATGCCGATGAGCAGTATGCCGCCGACAGTCTTTAAGAAGGGAATATGGAAGAGCCAGGAAACAATAAAGGCCAGGGTAAACCGCAGGACAATGGCCCCAATCGTGCCGTATATAATAGCCCTCTTCTGCAAATGGGGCGGCAGGTTTTTAGCGGCCATGCCAATGACGATGGAATTATCGCCGCCAAGAGCCAAATCGATCAAGATGACCTGAGCCACGATGCTGAAATCAAATAATAACGTCGCTTCTAACGCGTCCACAATACATCCTCCTCATAATACAACATAACAGCTCCATTATAGTCGAAAAGGATGGGCAATACAAGTAAAATCGCAGAAAAGAAGCGCCCTCAAACAGAGCGCTCCCCACATGTAAGCAAAGCCGATTACTCTTTCACGATAACCGATACGCCGTCAGGAATAATCGTAATTTTCGGTTTCGATACGCCTTTGGCGGCGACAATCTCCTTCGCCATAGCCAGGGCTTCGTCTATGCTGGCGGCATATTTCATATGCATAGTTTCTACCATGTCTTTCGGCGCTTCCGTTACCATGATAATGGTATATTTCAGCAGCATGCGCAGAAGAATCTGCGATTCCCACTGGTCGAAGACTGTTTCATTCCGGCCGCGAGCCAAGATGTCATCCATGGCTTTCTGTACATCCGCCGCATCCTTCAGCGTGTTGTAGAACGCTTCGCCGCCATGGCCGTCGGAGCAAGCCGATACGTCAATGATGACGCCGCCTTCTTTGCACGTCGCTTCCGCAGCAGTCATGCCCTTGACGGACTGGTAAATATTCTGATCCAGCGGATACCCGCCGTTTGTCGTAACGACAATATCTGCCGGCACAGGTTTTACGCCAGCCAGCTTCATTTCAAAATCTACGCCGGCGTAATGAGCCTGTTCGCTGTCTCCGGCAAATGCCGCAATGACCTTCTTATCAGCGTCGATGACGACGTTGCAGATAAAGGCTAATTTAGCGGCTTTGGCAGCGTACAGCATGTCCTGATGAATGGGATTGCCTTCCAACACGCCGGTGCGGGCATAGGGGCTGTCGATAAATTCCGAGCAGTGGTTTGCCAATACTGCAATCTTGCTGGCAATGCCCGGAAGAACGGATTTGCGGCCGCCTGACATACCGGCAAAGAAATGAGGTTCAATAAATCCTTCGGCAATAAGCAAATCCGCATTGGCCGCCGCTTTATTGATGAGGCATTCGCCGCCCGACGGTAAGGTGCCGATACTGACCAGATCTTCATCCTTACGACTGTCATGGATGACAAATGTTTCATGATCGGCTATTTCTTTTCCGTACTTCGCCACTAGCTCTTCATGCGTCGTAGGCCGATGCATACCCGTAGCAATCAGTATCGTAATGTCGATATCCGGATTTCCCTTCCGCAGTTCAGCCAGCAGCTGCGGCATGATGACATGACTCGGAACGGGACGCGTATGGTCGCTGGATATGATCGTGCACGTCTTTTTGCCCTTAGCCAGCTCGCTTAACCTCGGGCTGCCAATTGGATTGGCCAACGCGTCAGCTACCAATTCCGCTTCCGATTTCGGTGCTTTATATTCATGAGCATGAGAAAGCAATACGCCTGCTACTTGTTCAATCTGGCAAAGAAAAAGTAATCTTTTCCTTACCAAAAGGAATCGAGAAATTTTTCATGATACAATTCACCCTTTCTGTATTCTAATCAGTGCCTTACATTCATTGCTTATTGTTTTAACAATAATATACATTCTCATTATAATGATTATATACGTCCATTTTGAAAATAGTCCGTATACTACAAAAGGTAAAACCGAAACCGGTTTTACCTTTTGCATGTATTTCAGTTATGAATTTTCAGATTATTCTTCTACAGGAACTTCGTCGTTGATGCTGACAACTTTGCCCGGGTTCATGATGTTCTTCGGGTCAAGAGCTTTCTTAACGGCTTTCATCAGCTTCAATTCAACCGGGTTCGTGTATTTAGCTAACAACGCAGCACGTTTGTAGCCAATGCCGTGTTCGCCGGAGAGACGGCCGCCCAGGTTGTATACGAGTTCGTAAATTTCGCTCTGAATCTGCGGAAGCATTTCTTCCCATTCTTCCTGCGTACGGTCATCTTTCAGGATATCGATATGAACGTTGCCGTCGCCGCAGTGGCCAGCGCAGTGCATAGCGACGTTGTATTTGTCAGCCAAGCGGGAAATCTGCTGTACAGCCTGCGGAATATCGGTCATCGGGACTACGATATCTTCCATGGAGAATACTAAGCTGCGAGCGCGGTCAGCTTCGAGGTATGCTTTACGGGATTTCCAAATAACAGCCGGGTTAGCAACCAATACGTCAAGAGCTTTATTTTCACGAGCCAATTCGTCGATCTTTTCGCACTGTTCGTCGAGGATATCTTCGCTGTCGCCGGCGATCTGAACGATGATGTAGTTGCCAACATCGGAATGCTGCAGTTTTTCGTTCAAGAACACTTCAACCTGTTTGATGGAAGCGTTGTCCATGAATTCTACACAGACCGGAGTAATACCAGCATTCATGATCTTCGGCGTCAAGGCAATAGCATCGTCGAGATTGTCGAATACTGCCAAGAGGTCCATCTGGTATTTCGGCAAAGCAACCAATTTCAGGTAAATCTTTGTGATAATGCCGAGAGTACCTTCGGAACCAATGTACAAGTGCATGAGCATGTAGCCCGTTGCATTTTTACGGAATTTGCCGCCCAATGTAACAACTTCGCCGCTCGGAGTAACAACTTCAATACCCATAACCTGATCACGGGTTACGCCATACTTAACGGCACGGTTACCGCCGGCATTCGTTGCAACGTTGCCGCCGATGAAGCAGGAGTCCCCGCTGCAGGGGTCGCCGCCGTAGAAGAGACCCTTTTCTTTAACGGCATCCTGAAGGACAGTCGTCGTAACGCCTGGTTCCGTAACGCATACCATGTTGTCTTTATCGATTTCGAGGATTTTATTCATGCGTTCGATGGAAATGATAACGCCGCCGAACGTAGCAACAGCACCAGCTGCCAGGCCTGTGCCGGCTGCACGCGGTACCATTACGATATCGTTGTCATAGCACAATTTAACGACTTTGGAAACTTCTTCCGTCGTAGCCGGCAATACAACGACCTGAGGCATCTTCATATAATGGGGGTCGGTTACTTCGTCATGAGAATACGGTTCGAGCTTGTCAGCATCCGTATACACGAATTTTTCGCCAACGATTTTTTTGAACTCTTCAATAAGTTCCGGTGTAACTTTACCTTTTGCCATAATACATAACCTCCAACATAAAATAATGATGACTGACATCTATCACTTTAACCGTTTCCGGTATAAAGAGCGCGTGATTGCTGCCTGTCAAAATCCCGCCGTAACGGAATCTTATACAACGTAACCAGCGTTTTCGAGGAAAAATAACTTTAATAGTATATCTCAGTTCTTTCCCTCTTTCGTGTCTTATTATACCGCATTCATTACAAAGTGTAAATTACATTTAGACATTTCACACATATATCTTTCGAATTATGAATTGGTCAGTTATTACATTATATCATGCTAACGTTTTATTTTTAAAATCCGCACCATTACTCATAACATTTTAAGGTTTGTGAATCTTTTCTCAAAATTTGTATGACTTTATGTAATTTTCATTATTCATTTTTTATTAAATAGCATATACTTTTTATGCTGTAAGTCCCTGTCAAAAAAACAGCACGCCATCTGCAATATGGCATGCTGTTTTATCGTTAAAAGTATAATAGTCTACATCGTTTTATTCTTTTCTGCCGACGCTATGACAGCTTCTGCGACAGCTGCCCGGAAACCCCGTTGTTCCAGAGCTAAGACCGCCTCTATCGTCGTACCGCCGGGCGAACATACGTCATCTTTTAATTTTCCCGGATGCATGCCGCTTTCCAGCACCATCTTGGCTGCGCCTAATACGGTCTGAGCGGCAAAGGTATACGCCGTATGGCGCGGCATTCCTTCCAGTACGGCGCCGTCTGCCAAGGCTTCGATAAACATATATACATAAGCCGGAGCGCTGCCGCTGACGCCGCATACGGCGTCGATCAGGCGTTCTTCCATAATTTCAGCCTTTCCGAAGCTGCGGAATATATCGAGCACGGCCTGCACGTCTTCTTCCGTCGCATAGGCATTCGGCGATACAGAGGCCATGCCTTCGCCGACCATCGACGGTGTATTGGGCATTACGCGGATGATCTTAGCCTTTTCCGGCAGGCATCCCGCCAAACGGTCCAGCGTCAGGCCGGCGGCAATCGAAATAATCACCGTATCCTCTTTCACACAGCCCCGTACCTCTTCCAGCGATGACGGAAGGATATGCGGCTTGACCGCCATAATAAGCCCTTGCGAACGTTCGGCTAACTCCGCTGCGGAATAGACAACGGAGGCCCCTGTTTCATCGGCTAAGGCCTGCGCTTTTGCGCTGTGAATATTGTATAACAGGATATTGCCCGGCTCTATCAAGCCGGATGCAGCTAGTCCTTTCACAATAGCCCGGCCCATATTGCCGGTACCGCAAATTCCGATGGTCTTAAACATGATTTCTACCTTCTTTCTTTTTATAACGTCTATTGAATCTTACCTCTATTGTATAAAAAAATTCCGCCGTCATAAAGAAAAATATCGGCGTTACTGACAGATATTTCAGCGCCTCGCCGCATTATTTTACGGGCCGTTCACGCCAATACGAAGATGCCAGTTCCGTAACCGTTTCCGAAAAGGCTGAACCGTCCGTCGCCGTATAATGAGCCGTCGCTTTTAATACGTGACGGAAGCCAAGGTACAGCAGGGGGACGTTAATGTATACCAGCACGATATTGGCCAAGTCGGAAAAGGCCCATAAATTGCTCAAATCATATCCTGCCAGCTGCACCGTAATGCCGAAGGCCGAAACGACAATCCCTAAGGACCGGACAAAGTTGGCGGCAAAGCGGCTGCGGCTGATGCGGTTGACGGCAATTTCGGAAAAAGTAATCATGCCGATCATCGTCGTATACGCAAATAAGCCAAAGCACAACGCCAACAGAAACAGGATGACAGATGTAATGCCCGACGGGGTCAATACGTGAACGGACAACAAAAATTTAGGCAGCTGCCCCGCCGCGGCCCAGGCTTCCGGAGCAGCAGTCCAGGCATGGGCCATGATGACGACAAATCCCGTCATCGTACAAATCACATGTGTATCTAATAACACGCCCAAGGCGGCTATCATTCCCTGCTCGCAGGGATGCCTGGCGTCGGCCGCAGCCGCCGACATCGTAATTGTCCCCTGCCCGGCTTCGTTGGACATCAATCCCCTTTTTATCCCCTGTACCAATACGGTACCAAACAAGCCGCCAAATACGGCATCCGGCTGAAAGGCTCCGCCCAGGACGGCGCTGAAGAAATAGGGCACGCTGTTTACATTGGCAAAAACCAAGGCCAATACGGTCACGACATACACGACCGCCATAATGGGAACCAGCTTATTATTCGCGCTGGATACCCGTTTGATTCCCCCAAAAGCCATAACAGCCGCAACGAGCAGGACGATACACGCCGCCGCCACGTAAAAGGCCGACATCGCCGCAATGGGATGGCCTGCCACCAGCTCACCCATAGCGCCGATCGAAGACACAACGTTAAAGGACTGCGCCGGCAGACAAAACATGGCGTAGAAAATATAAACGCCTGATAATATCGTACCGATCCACGCCTTATTTCCCAACAGCCGCCGGCCGTAGAAGGGCATGCCGCCGACAAACTCCCCGCCCTTTCGTTCCTTGCAGAGCTGAGCCAGCGTCGCTTCCGTATAAGCCATAGCCATTCCAAAAAACGCAGAAACCCACATCCAAAACAACGCACCCGGACCGCCGACAGAAATGGCCCCGGTCACGCCGAGAATATTTCCCGGCCCGACGCGCATGGCCGAGCTCAGGAAAAACGCAGCCAGCGGCGATATGCCCGTCGAGGCGGCGCGGCGGTGAATCAAGAGATTCATCCCTCTTTTAAACTGCCGGACTTGGATAAAGCCCAATCGGATGGAAAAATAAATCCCCGTGCCAACCAGGACAATAACAGCCAGCGAAAAGCTGCCGAATACGGGAATGGCTTTATACCACTCCCAATTTGTCGGAACTTCCCATAAAAAATCAGATATAGCCGCTACGATAGAAAGAACCGAATTTAGTTGTTCAAAAAACTCCTTCATGCCCATCCCCCTCATAGAAAAAGCCGGTATAGTAACATCCTATACCGGCCTGCATAGACGTGATTATTGTTTTGCGCCCGTTGCTTCTACAGCAGATTTAATTTTAGCTGCCAGCCCCGTGATTTTGGCTTTAGATACGGAGCAAACGGCGAGGCGAACGCCCTTGCCAAGGGGAACTAAGAAGATATTTTCCTTTTCCAGCAAATCGCAGACAGCCTGAGAACCTTCCATAGGAATGGTGATGAAGAAGCCGGACAAGTACGGCAGGTATTTCAGACCGCATTCCTGCGCTTCTTTCATGAAGATATCGGCCCGTTCTTTAATAAGGGCGAAGTATTTAGCCCGTTCAGCGTCCAATTCAGCGACCTTAGCCGGATCTTTGCAAATATTGGCCATGGCTTTCATCGCGGCGCTGTTGGAATTAGACCAGGTTGCGCGGCTCGTATACTGGTTAATAGCTACGAATTCGTTAGCGATGTCTTCGTTTGCCGTTACACAGATCATAGCGCCCATGCGCTGACCATACATGGTAAAGCCCTTGCTGCACGTATAGGCGACTACGACGAGAATATTATCCGGCAAGTTTCCGAATTTCTTGAAGAACTTGCGGCATTCTTTCTTTTCTCCGCTGTAGTCTAAATATGCTACATCGGGAACGAGAATAATATTTTTATCCTTGCCGGCGACGACGTCCGTCAAGAAAGCTAATACGGTATCCCAATCTTCCGAAGACAAGGCAAATCCCGTCGGGTTGTTCGCCGGAGAATTCATGATGATGACCGTATTGTACTGTTTTTCCACCATGTCTTCTACCTGTTCCTTGAAACTGGCGAAATTGAATTTTCCGTCTGCGCCGATCAGCTCAAATTCCCGCAGGTGGCGGCCGTTGTCATTGCACATGGAACCATAGGCGCCCCAATGCCAGTCGCTGGTCAGGATGTCGTCGCCCCATTCGGAATAGTTATGAATGACGTGATGGAGGACGCCGGAACCGCCGGAGGTTGCGCAAGCGCGGATATAGCCTTCCGGGCGGGATTCGCCAAAGCACTGGTCGATAACGGCGTCCAAATATTCAGGATATCCCTGAATCGGCGCATACGCTACGATTTCTTTCGGCGTCAAGGCCTTGAAGGCTTCTTCTACAACGTGAAGCATGACCAAATTGCCGTCTTCATCCAAAATAGAACCGACCGTGCCGTTAATGACTTTGTCTGCCCCTAATGTTTCAGCCAAGGCGACAGCCCGATTGTTAGCTCCAAAAATTTTATCTTCTGCACTCTTGCCTTTGGCCTGAGGTGCAGCGACGCTCTTTACCATAACAATCAACTCCTCTTTTTTATTACATACACATTTATACCACAAGAAAAGCAATCTGACAATAAAAGCTTAATCATTAGATGTATGTATTCAAAATACAAGAAAAAACATGGAGAAGATGGTATTAAAAATAAAAGAATATTATTTTATACGGATAATTGTTATGATTAAATCACATGTTTTGATAATAAGCACTATAGAAATTTGAAAAGATAGAAAGAAATACCTCTTCATAACATGTTCTGCTTACGCAAAGACTCGACATAAGCGATTTACACAGCTTTGCGTATCGTGCCTATCTGTTTAGGATATCTCCATCAGGGCTTCGAATCGACAACTTTTGCCACATAGACCTATCAGTATTCCATCTCATTTTCCCCTATTCGAAGTAAGGGACTCACTCCCGTTTGCGCGTCGCTGCGTTCCTTCAAACGGGGTTCCCTGCTTATGCTTATACCAGGGACTTGGAAGGATAGGAAGCCGCACATATACAAAAAAAGAACACATACATATTGTATACGTCTCCTGCTGGCGGTCGTCTCACCTATCAGTCGGACCGGCACGCATACATACGTTGCTGCAACATATCCAGCTTAGGTTAGCGGTCCGACATAAGTGACTCACACTCGTTTGCGTGTCGCTTTCGCTCCTTCAAACGAGGTTCGCTACTTATCCCAGGGACCTGGAAGGATAGGAAGCCGCACATATACAAAAAAAGAACGCATACAT
>NZ_SJOT01000037.1:0-17717 GCF_012027795.1 Megasphaera sp. SW808 | reverse complement strand
TACCTATCAAGTAATAGGCTACCAACCCACTGGAGCTGCAACCGTTTATTTTAGTGACGGTACTATAGATTCTGCTCCATTTCCAGTCCTAGATCCTGTAGCCATATTACCTAAAGGATCGATTGGATCTAATATCGGAGATAAATATTTTTCTATTTGTTACAATATGCCCTTTTATAAAAATTGATTAAACTCAAAACGACCGATTTAGCTATACGTTAGTTTAGTCTTATTTAAACCAATGTATGGTATTTATCGGTCGTTTTGATCACATTCTATATTCCTTTTTTTAGTTCTCCCTCAATAATATCGGCCAGCTTCAGGGCCGCTTCCCTGAATTCTTCCGGCGTCGTATAGGAATAGGATAGGCGCAGGGAGTTGTTGCGGCGGAAATCGTAGATGTCGCCGGGGTTGATGAGGATGCCCTCCTTGGCGGCAGCCCGGAAGATGAATTCCATGTGAATCGTCTCCTTCAAGGTCAGCCAGATGTAGAAGCCCCCGTCGGGGACCTGCCACGAGGCGATGCTGCGGAAGCGCTTGTTCAGCACGTCGAGGGCCGCGTCGCGGCGGCGGCGCAGTTCGTTCCGCAAAAAGACGTTGTACTCGTCGTACATGCCGCTTTCGAGAAATTCGGCCATGACCATCTGCGACAGGGAACTCGCGCCGTAATCAACCTGCATCTTCACATCGCCTAATCGCTGGACGACGGGCTCAGGGCCGACGAGCCAGCCGATGCGCAGGCCCGGGGCCAAGGATTTCGAAGCGCTTCCCAAGTAGATGACCGTACCGATCTTGTCGATGGCTTTCAGCGGCGGCGGGGCGGCGTCAAAGGACAGGTCCTGATAGGCGCCGTCTTCGATGATCGGCAGGCGGCGGTTGGCGCAGAATTTCAGGAGGGCATAGCGGCGGTCTGCCGTCATCGTGCGTCCCGTCGGATTGTGATTCGTCGGAATGGTGTACAGCACGGCGTCGGTTTTCGCCGACGACAGGGGCACGATGTTCTGCAGCGACGCCATGCTGATGCCCTGGGCGTCCATGGCCACGCCGGTCAGGCGCAGCCCGGCCGACTGAAAGACGCGGAGGGAGTTCAAGTACGTCGGCCGTTCCGTATACACGACGGAACCGCCTTCGAGGAGGCTGGCCGAGATGAGCTGCAGGGCCTGCAAGGCTCCCGACGTGATGAGGATAGACGACGGCGGGGCGATGATGCCGATTTTCTCCAGATGGCGAGACACGGCCTTGCGCAGGCGCTCCAATCCCAGCGGCTCCGGATAGCCCAGGGACTCTATCGATGATGCGACGCGCGACAATGCCTCCTTCATCATGTCGGCCGGAAAGAGGCGCGGGTCGAGTTCGCCCGTGCCGAGGCGCACCATCTGCGGAGAAAATTCCAACCGGTTAATCTCCTGCACGACGGTCTTATTGGCCTGGAAATAGCCTGCCGACACGTAGCTGCCCCAGTCGGCTTGATGGGGCAGCAGCACCGACCAGGTATTGCTGGCAATGGCCGTGCCGTTGCCCCTGTTGCCCTTGATCAGGCCGTATGAATTCAACATGTCCAGGGCTTTCCCGATGGTGCCGCGGTTGACGCCGAATAGGCGGGCCAGCTCCCGGTGGGACGGCAGGCGCGTGCCGACAGGCCATTCTCCCGTCTCAACCTTCTGGCAGACGAAGCGGACGATTTGGGCATAGACGGCGTCGGGGCCGGATTTGTCTGGTTTCCAGTCGATCTGTACTGGCTGGATACGATACATGATGTCCTCCTTTTTTGGCTCACTTCAATTTTGCCGGTTTGGCTCATTGAAAGGCGAAGCCGGTTTGATATACTAATAGCAGATACGATAACGATGCTGTTATTATACACTATAACCGCTGCGAAATACTATATGCCGCCGCTGATTCGGCCGGTTTAAGGAGGAATATGTATGCAGTTCTTTTTACAAGGGCTGACCATGGGATTGGCCTATGTAGCCCCCATTGGCATGCAAAATCTGTTCGTCATCAACGCCGCCCTGACGTCGTCGCGCCGCCGGGCCCTGCTCACGGCCCTCATCGTCTTATTCTTCGATGCGACCCTGTCGATTTCGTGCTTTTACGGCGTCGGCGCCCTCATGGACCGCTACGAATGGCTCCAGGCCCTCATCCTCTGCATCGGCAGCCTCATCGTCATGTCCATCGGCGTCAACCTCATCCGTTCCCGCCAGGACGACGTGTCTCAGTCGGGCCAGCGCATGCCCCTGGGCAAGACGATTTCCAAGGCCTGCGTCGTCACCTGGTGTAACCCGCAGGCCATCTTAGACGGCACGATGATGCTCGGCGCCTTCCACGTCACCTTGTCCATGAGCCAGGCCACGCCCTTTATGGCCGGCGTCGTATCGGCGTCCTTTCTCTGGTTCTTCGGCCTGACCTTCTTCATTTCCCTGTACAGCCATAAATTCAACGCCAAAGCCCTGCGGATCGTCAACGTCGTCTGCGGCGCTATCATCGCCTTCTACGGGGCCAAGCTGTTTTGGAACTTCCTTCAGCTCATGGGCTGGGTATAAGCCCTTGGAGCGTACACTACGTTGAAAGGGGCGGCGGAAAAGGGTATCATAAAGGCGAGACTATCATACAGGAGGATCGTCTTATGTTCAACCGCACCGTCTTTTTCTGGAAAATCGGCGTTCTATCACTCGTCGGCAGCGTCGCCGCCTGGCCCATGTACTGCGCGTCTGTGCCCTGGCTGGACACGCTGCCGGCATTTCTCCTATTCTGTATTGCGCCCTTCTTCTTTTCCTTAGCCCACAACGCCATTCACGCCGTGCCGCTCTGGCTGGCCAAGGTCTTCGCCTGGGCCGGCGGCTACTGGCTTATCTTTACGATCTATTCCTTTATGGGCGCCGTCGTGTATGGCCTGGCCTGGCTGCTCTGCGCCGCCGCTGGCTTTGACTGGCAGGCCGTCGGCCCCCGCTTGTCGGCGTACATACGGGCCTGCATCCTCATGATACTCGTCGTCGGCTCGTACCGGGCTCTCGTGCCGGTATACCGCCATATTTCCGTCGAAACCGACAAAGTGGAAGCCGACACGACGATCGCTTTCTTGTCAGACACCCATTTCAGCCCCTTGCTGAGCCATTGGTTCGTCAAGAACATGGTGCGCCGCATCCAGTCGGTCCATGCCGACGCCATTCTATTCGGCGGCGACCTCATCGACGCCCATTTGGACTTCGTCCGCCGCGACGGAAGCTATACGTACATAAACGGCCTGCACGCACCCTTAGGCGTCTACGCCGTCTACGGCAATCACGACTACTTCGACAGCGACGTCGGCGAGCTGGCCCGCCTGCTGCCGGCCGTCCGCTTTCTCGCCGACGAGCAGTACCCTATAGGCCGGAACATCGTCCTGACAGGCATGAGCGACTATATCCACTACCCGAACCACGCCATGCCCGCCGTCGACGCCTCGGCCTTCAACGTCGCCGTCGACCACGAGCCGCTGCGCATGGCGCCGGCGGCCCGGCAAGGGTACGACCTGTACCTGGCCGGCCATACCCACGGCGGCCAGTTCTTCCCGGAAAACGTCGTCACCCGCCGCATGTACACCCTGTGCTACGGCGCGCGCCGCTTCGGCCGGCTCCTGGCCGTCGTCACCAGCGGCTACGGCTTCTGGGGCACGCCCTTCCGCACCGGCCCCCGGCCGGAAATCGTCGTCCTTCACATACGCCGCACGTAACACGCACATACCCCCTGCTTCGGCACGCCGCCGAGACAGGGGGTATTATCATATCCTATTTCATTTTAGACGCGATGAGCCGTCCCAATCGTTCCATGCCGATGCGGATTTTTTCCGGCGGCACGTTTCCGAAGCTGATGCGCATGCAGTTGCGCCCCTTGCCGCCGCCTTCGACGAAAAATCCTTCGCCGGCGATAAAGGCTACCTTATAGGCCGCCGCTTCCTTGAGCAGCTCCGTCGTATTGATATCGCCGGGGAGCTCGACCCAGGTAAACAGGCCGCCGTCAGGGAAGACGCGCTTCGTCCCCTTCGGCAGGTAGGTGTCGATGCTGTCGATCATGACGTCGCGCCGCTCCCGGTAAATCGCCCGAATCTTCTTCAAGTGCTCGTCGAAGTAGCCCCGCTTGAAGAACTCGGCGCACAGTACCTGGGCCAGGGCCGACGTAGGGGAGTTCGTCGCCGTCTTGGCGTCGAGGAGCCTCTCCATAATCGGCGGAGCCGCCACGACGTAGCCCAGGCGCGACCCTGGCGAGAAAATCTTGGAAAAGCTGTTGGCCAGGACCGTATGGCCCGTCTTATCGAATACCTTGATCGGCGGCAGCTCTTCGCCGCTGTAGCGCAGGTCCCGGTACGGGTCGTCTTCCAGGATGAGCACGTCGTACTGGCTGCCCAGCTCGGCCAGCCGCTGCCGCCGCTCCCTCGTCAGCGTCTTGCCCGTCGGGTTGTGGAAGGTCGGAATGACGTAGACCATCTTGGGATGGTATTCCTTCATCTTCCGCTCTGCGTCGTCGGGCACGATGCCGTCTTCGTCCGTTTCCACGGCGACGCAGTGGGCCTGAAACATTTCAAAAATCTCGATGCAGTGGACAAAGGACGGCGATTCGACGAGGATGACGTCGCCCGGATCGATGACGACCTGACAGAGGAGGTTCATCGTTTCCAAGCCGCCGTTGACGATCATGATGTCGTCCGCTTCGGCATGGACGCCCTTCGGTTCCAGGAGGATACGGGCCACGACGTCGCGCAAATCCTTCAAGCCGATAGGATTGTTGTATTGCAGCGCTTCCAGGCCGCGCTTGTCCCTCGTCAGCACGTCGTTTGCAATCTCCCGCACGATATCGACGGGCAGGGCCTCCATGGCCGGCGCGCCGCCGCCGAAGGAAATTATCTCCGGATCGGTCATGGCGCTGAATAAATGGCGCACAATCCTCGCCGAGCCTTCCATCGTTTCCATCCGCTTTGCCAATCGTACCATATGAACCGCTCTCCTTCACCGTCCGACGCCGTTTTGATTTCCACAGCGCCGCATATTTCTTTATAAACTTAACATACTACGAGCTTCTTTCCTTGTAAGGTTAAATTTTTCGGATATGCAATGAAAATTCATCATATCATACGGAACTAAGCTACGGAAGACAGGCCTGGCCGTATTCCAGCAGCAGCTTGCCGATCAAGGCGATGGTTACGGCCATCATGACGAAGCGAATAAATGGCGCACCGCGCCGTATGGCCGTGCGGGAGCCGAAATAAGCGCCAATCATCAGTCCGGCTGCCAGAACGCCGGCGTATTCATACAGGATTTGATCCCAAATAATGAACAGCAGCAAGGATGTGCAGTTCGTCCCAACAGCCAATATCTTGGCATTGCCGGCAGCGACGACGAAATCAAAGCCTACCATAGCAAAGACAATGACCATAAAGGTCCCCGCGCCGGGGCCGGCAAAGCCGTCGTAGGCTCCGATAGCAAAGGACGCCGCCAGTATCTTGGCGGAAAATACCTTGGCTGGCTCCGACGCACCGCTCCTCCCTATGTCGCGCTTGAAGAACACGACGGCCGCCGTCACAGCCAGTACGACGAGAAGCAGGGGCCGCAGCACGTCTTCGGGAAGATAGATCATGAAGGCGCTGCCGGCAGCCGAACCGGCCAGGGCCAGGGGAATCATTCGCCAAGCCAAGGACAGCTTCGTCTTGCCGGCCCGGATAAATTGAATCGAGCTGACCACATTGCCGCAGGCCGCGGCTAGTTTATTCGTGCCGATAGCCAGGTTGGGCGGCAGCCCCATAGCCAGCAGCATGGGCAGGGATACGAGGCCTCCGCCGCCGGCAATGGAGTCGATGAAGCCGACGAATACGCCGCCGATGCCGCACAGCAGCAAGGACAGGGCCGTACTGCCTATCTCCATCATAGCCTGCCGACCGCCTTTTCATAAAAGACCAGCTCCAGCGGAATCAGGCCGTTCAGCTTGGCCGGCGACGCCCCGGCCAGACGGTACCCCAGAGACTCGTACAAGCTGCGGGCCGGCCTGTTATGCCTCCACGTATCGAGGCGCATAACGGCGCAGCCTGTGCCGACAGCCCAGTCTTCGGCATACTGCACCATAGCCCGTCCATACCCCCGGCGGGCCACTCTCGGCGCGATGCACAGCGTATGGAGAACCAATACCTGTTCCGGCAGCGCGTCGTACAGCCATGAGGCTGCGGCGTACTCCGGCGCCTGCACCTGGTTGAGTATCATCGCCGCTCCGACGGCCCCGTCTTCTTCCAATACAAACAGCGTTCCCTGGACGGCCGCCCCTTCCGCAACGACAGCCGTCGGATACACGCCTGCCTGCCAGCCCGTCGCCGTGCCGTGCTCTCCCTCATACTGCAGCAGGGCGTCGTACACCGCCGCGACAGCCGGCACATCGGCCATCGTTCCCTTTCGTATCGTATAAGCCACAGCCAGTCCCCCTTTATTTCTGATAATACTTGATTAAGCCCTGTGTTCCCAGCTCGCCGTTCGCCCCGTCTTCCGCCGCCAAGGCTTCATAATTCGCCAGGACCTGACTCAGCATATCCAGATGAAGTCCCTCCCCTTCGGCTTCGCTCTTTGCCAGAGTCATATCCTTGATGAAATGCTTGATGTAAAATCCCGGACGATAGTCGCCGCAGACGATTTTTCCGCCGAAGGCGTTGAGCTGGGCGCTGCCGGCAGCTCCCGTCGCGACGGAGCGCAGGAACACGTCCAGGTCGAGTCCCTTGGCCTTCGCATAAGCCAAGGCCTCGCACACACCCGACAAGGCGCCGGCAATCATAATCTGATTGGCCATCTTGGCGTGCTGCCCGCTGCCGGCTTTTCCCTGATAATTGATGTTCGTACCCATGGCTTCAAACAAGGGCCGGCAGGCCTTGAAATCATCTTCGTCTCCGCCAACCAAGATAGACAAGGTACCGTTAATGGCACCCGTGTCTCCGCCGGTAACAGGCGCGTCGAGGACAGGAAAGCCTCGTTTCTTCCCTTCAGCGTATATCCTTTCGGCCAGGGTCGGGCTCGTCGTCGTCATGTCGATAAGATACGTCCCCGATGCGGCGCTATCAAAAATATTACCTGCGCCGAAATAGACTTCCTCTACGTCCTTGGGAAAGCCGACCATCGTAATGACGGCGTCGCAGCCCTGCACGCACTGGCCGATAGTCGGGCAGAATACAGCCCCTTCGGCGACGAGATCCGCCGCCTTTGCTTCCATCCGGGCAAACACCCTCAAGGAAAATCCCCGCTTCATCAAGTTCCGGGCCATGGGCTTGCCCATAATCCCTACGCCAATAAATCCTATCGTCTTCATCATCTATCCCTCCTGAGTATAAAGATAGTTCTATTATACCCTATTTGGAGAGTTCTATTGTATAACTGCACCCATTTTCCCAGACAAAACCGGCCCGAAGGAAGGACAGAATCTCCTGCTGCGAGCCGGTTATATTATAACAAAGTATTATATTTTATAAGACATAGATACCTCATGCCGCCATCTCTTACAGAGAATATTCCTGAGGCGGATTGCCGGAAAAATCGGCGATGACTGCACGGGCTTCGGCTAAATAAAAGACTTCGAAAATCGGATTGGACGCGTCGCCGTACTGGCCCTTGACGATGGGATTTGCCATGCACATGTCCTTCGCCGCCATGTTGTTTTCAAAGACAGCCTTGCCGCTCAGGCGAATCCAAGCATACGACGGGCTGGAAACGGACAGCTCCACATAGGGGTTGACCTGCATATCCTTGTACACGTCCTTTGTGCTGTTCGTGCAGAACCACAGCTTTCCGTCCATCTCGCCGGCAAACATAAAGGGACGGCATTTCGCCTTACCGTCGCGGCCAATAGTCGCTAAATACTGTACGGGGTTTTCCTGTAAAAACGCAATGACTTTCTTCATCGTAAAAGACCTCCTGCCTATGCACATCTTAAAAATTGCAACTTTCCGCTTGCAAGATTATAATAATTCCATAGAGATATATTGTAAAGTAAGCACTTTTTTGTGCTGTAGTTACCTAATAGAAACTATGGAATAGGAGGCCTTTTTATGGAACCGATAAAACAACTGCCAGCCTGCCCTGTCGAAACGACGCTTATGCTGATCGGCGACAAATGGAAAGTTCTCATCCTTCGTGACCTCTTGCCCGGAACCAAGCGTTTCGGCGAACTAAAAAAATCTATTGGCTCCGTGTCACAAAAAGTCTTGACAGCTCAGCTCCGCGACATGGAAGCAAAAGGTCTGGTCAGCCGAAAAGTATATGCAGAGGTACCGCCTCGCGTCGAATACAGCCTGACCGATTTAGGTCGAAGCCTGAGCCCTATTTTAAAAGCGATGGCTGAATGGGGCGAATACTACAAAACACTGCATCGCTAAGACCAAAGCTGCCATACGCCGCGTAGCGCATCTGACCGGCCCGTTACACGTCTGCCTTTTCCGTCTTGGGTTTATGAGCGTCTCCCCAAATGCAAAGCTGATCTAAAATATTCATTAGCGACAGGCCTGTATTCGACAGGCGATATTCAACTTTCGGCGGTATTTGGGGGTATTCTGTACGAATGATAAGGCCGTCCTTTTCGAGTTCCTTCAATGCATTGCTCAGTGTTTTATGAGAAATTGTCTTGATATATCGTTTTAATTCATTGTATCGGACAACATGGAATTCCATGAGGCAATATAAGATTACCATTTTATATTTGCCGCTGATCAACGACAACGTATAGCTGAACCCCGTATCTTCAAAATTAGCTTTTTCTATATAATTTACAATCATATACGCTCTCCTTTTAGTTAGTATCTAACATATTTGTGCGTACTTCATTCTATCTATATATATTGCTATAATTATACCATACAAATAAAGGAGGCGTTTTATAATGCAAAAAAAAATCTGTATATTAAATGGAAGCCCTCGCGCAAACGGCAATACGAAAGAACTCATTAAGCACTTTACAGACGGCGCCAAAGAAGCTGGCTGTGACGTCGTCTGTTTTGATTTGCAAACCATGAATATCCACGGCTGTCTAGGCTGCTGCCGAGGCGGTACAGACACAGCCAATCCCTGTGTACAGCAAGATGACATGTCCAAGATTTATCCTGCATATATCGCAGCCGACATCCTTGTCCTCGCTTCACCCATGTATTACTGGGGATTCAGCGGCCAGCTAAAATGTGCTTTTGACCGCCTGTTTGCCGTCGCCGAATTAAATCCGAACTATGCCAATCCTATAAAGGATTGCATTCTCCTTATGGCAGCCGAAGGCGATACAGAAGATAATTTTGCTCCCGTCAAAGCAGCTTATGAAGGCCTGCTCCATCATTTAGGCTGGAATAATCTCGGCATCGTCTACGCTGGCGGCAATATGGCTGCCGGTGACATCATCGACAAGCCGGCACAACTCCAAGAAGCAAGAGAATTAGGAAAATCCCTGTAATAGTATAAACGGGCTGCCCCTAGGCAGCCCGTTTGCATATTTCCTATATTGTCGTCGGCAACACCTTTTGAAAAGCAATCTTCGTGCTGTTCGCAAACCAAATCGTCCCACAGTATGTAAATCCCATCGCAGCAATAATGCCCCGCATAATCGCGTTGTCTTCATCTGTATCCACGCGGACGGAATATACGCCCTTGGCCGCTGCCATCGCTTCGGCTTCAGCAAAAAGACGCTTTGCCAATCCTTTCCCTTTATAGGCGTCGCTGACGGCCATACGGTGAATGACGACGTACGGCCCGTCGGCCAGCCATTGACCTTTTAAGCCCTCATAAGCTGGTTCGCCGCCGAAATCAATGCAGCAATAGGCGATCATATCGTCGCCGTCAGTCAGGACATAGCCCTTTTCCGCAGCAATATCGCCGGCAATATCCTGTTCTTCCGGATAGCCGTCCTGCCACTGGTCGACGCCCTTGTTCTTCAAAAAGGCCTTAGCCTGATCTATTAAGGCCATGCTCCCCTGTATATCTTCTGTCGTTGCCATGCGAAATGTAATCATTCCATCCGTCTTCCTTCTTATCGTTTCATCCGGTTCCACTCGTCGGCGGCGTTCCGGCTCATGACGGCGGCCAGCCGCAGAGCCGCCGCCTTGTCTTCATCGCTCAGTCCGGCCAGACAGGCCGCAGCCTGCCGGTTTTCTTCGGCAATAAACGCATCGTATATAGCCAGTCCCTTTTCCGCAGGGTATACGTTCCATGCCCGGCCATCCCGGCTGTCGCGCCGTTTTTCCACATAGCCGGCGGCGGCCAGCTTATCAACGGCCTTGGTCGTCGTCGCCTTGTCGACGGCGCACTGCAGCGTCAGGTCGGTCAGCGTCAGGCCCGGCGTTTCGCAGATGCGGGTAAAGAAAATAAATTGTCCCCGCTGAAATCCGTAGGCTTTGAATTTCTCATCCATAATCGAATGGATGCACCGGCTCAGCGTCCCAATATGGCGCAGCAAGTCGCATTCCAGCGATTCCATCGGCGAGCCTCCTTTTTGTTTTTTTTTTGATTGAAATTTCAACTAAATGCAAGTATAGTATACTCCGGCCCGTTTGTCAATACGGAGATACTGCCCCTTCGTGTTCCTTGCCGCCATAGCCTGTTCCGAAACTCCGCGCCCTGCCCCTGCTTTAAGGGTGGCGACACCTTTGTGTTAGAACGAAACGGCGAGCGCGACGATTTCTGACACATGATGGACGGCAACTTCTGTTCCGAAGCGTGGGACTGCGTCAGCCGCTGCGCCTGCGCAGCCTTGCAGGGCGGCTCTATCATACGCGGCAGGTTAATAACGAGAAGATAAGAATTACCTGATGCAGCGACAACACGCGGCCGGTTATCTTCAAAAGCGAACGCATCGACATAGACGACTAAGAAAGAACCCCGGCAGACAGCAGGCATAAGGCCGGCAGCCGCCGGGGGTTCCGTAAAAGGAGACGCCCCCGCACGAGGCGAGGGCGCGAAAGAGAGTATAGAAAGATTTATGTGATAAAAATGGTATGGACAAGCAGCATAATTAGTTGAAGCAGTACTGGCAAAAGACGCCGGTCAAATCAAATTGACGGCTTTCCATCTGGCGAACCGGTTCTCCGTCGCGCACAGGCTGCGCTCCGATAGAGGCGGCTAAATCTTCGCCGCGGCAGTAAATGCCTTCGCCGTTTGCTTCTCCGCTGAACGGCAGCGGTACCATGACATTGATCATCTGGTCAAAAGAAAATCGCTTCATCATAGCATCCCTCCCTGCAGGCATCACCATTTCATCTCGCCTGCTGACCATACTATAAATCAAATCGGGCTCTTAGTCAATGCTTTTCCGGAATTATTTTTACTAATTATTAATTCTTTTTCGGAATATGTGTCGGCATCTTTTATCTATAATCACGAGCCATTTGTCCATTCAGACTACTATCTCCGATTCATTGCCAACAGCCGCTTCATCTAGTACTATATTTCCGTAACGACAATGCTGGCTGTCAGGAGGAATCGTCATGTAAGACTCTGCGTTTATGCAAGATATGGAAACATTCGTCCAAACCTATGCCCGTTCTGTGAATACCTGCCATATCGACTTGTACAAATCCCTTTGGAATCAGGACGGAGCCATATTCTTTATTCACCCGTCAGGCTGCGACCATTCCTTTTCCGAGGTCGCGCAGCATTTTTACTTGGACACGATGGACGCCCGTTTTTCTAAGCGTGAGTTAATCCCTAAGAACCTGTGCTGCGCCCAGTACGGCGACACGGCCGTCCTTGAATTCGAATGGGATTTTTATGCCACAGCCCGCGAAGACGGCTCCGCCGTCCATATGAGGGACGGGAACCGCAGGTCTTAATTCGTGAAGACGAAGGCTGGAAAATCGTCCACGCCCACTACTCGCCCTTGCCGGAACCATAATTTACAGCACCGACACCGTCCTACCTCAGTGCGGCGCATTTCTTATCCAACGGGCGCATCGCTTCGTTTTTTACGTCTTAGAATAACAGGTTTATATTGATATACGTTGTCAATGTAAATCTAAAAACAGCGTCCCCTTTGCAGCCGCCGTTTCTTGGCAAATTCTCCTTCTTTTATAGCAATTTCCCTACAATTTTAGGCGAATTGTTACAGTTTCGACTAAAATCATCATTTTGCCTCTTATTTTCTTTACTGTCATGATATACTTTGTATAAGCAAGAAAATGAATTCGCAGGGGAGATTTACTATGAATATCAACAAGAAGGTAAAAATGGCTGTCGCCGCCGTCGTCATCGCAGCCTGCGCGTTCGGCGGCTACCAATACTATCAGACCAAGCAGGCCGAAGCTCAGGCCGCGGCAGTAGAAACGGCAAAAGTCGTCCGCATGAACTTGAAGTCTACAGTCTCGGCGACAGGTACGATCAAGCCGGTTAATTCCGTTGAAGTATCGCCGAAAATTACAGCCCGTATCAGTCAGATACTGGTCAAGGAAAATGACCACGTCACAGCCGGCCAGACTGTCGCTATCCTCGACGGCAAGGACTATCAGGCCCAGCGCGACCAGGCTCAGTTCCGCGTTACCAATACGCTGCGAGAATATAATCGGGCCAAGGAGCTGTACGCAGTCGGAGCCGATACGAAGCAGGCCCTGGACAACGCCGAATTCAACTACGATACGGCTGTCAGCCAGCTCAACGAAGCCGAATCAGACGTAGCTGAAACGGTCATCACCGCCCCGATGGACGGCATCGTCGTCGGCGAACCGAAGAGCGTCGGCACTATGGCCGTACAAGGCAACAACAACCCGACGGTCATCATGTACATTGCCGACACGTCGCAGAAGCAGATTTTAGCCAAAATCGACGAAACGGATATCGGCCAGATCCAGGTAGGCCAGACGGCGACCTTCACCGTCGACACCTATATGGACAAGACCTTTACAGCCCGCGTATCAAAGATTTCCCAGACCGACACGAGCAATACGTGGAACACGACGGGCACATCCAGCACCACATCGTCCTCCTCTTCGTCGGGCAGCGTCATTTATTACTACGTCACCCTTGACGTAGACGACCCGAACGACGAGCTGCGCATCGGCATGACGGCCCGCGTAGACATCAATACGTCGGAAAAGGAAAACGCCATGGTCGTCCCCATCGCGGCCCTCAAGACCAATGACAAGGGCTCCTATGTCCTGCGCGTCAACAGCGCCGGCCATACCGAACAGGTACCGGTTACGACAGGCATTTACAGCGATGAATTCGTAGAAATCCTGTCGGGCCTCGACGTCGGCGACAAGGTTTCCATTACCTACACGGCCGCCAAGGCGACGGGCTCCCAGAACAAAAACCAGCGGCAAGGGCCGCCTCCTCGCATGTAGCGTCCTTGCAAGGGAGAAACCTATGGAAAACGTAATCGAATTAAAAGATATTAAAAAAATATATCATATCGGCGGAGAGGATTTCGCTGCTCTGGCCGGCATTACCCTAACCATCAAGGAAGGCGAATTCGCCGCCCTTATGGGCCCGTCCGGCTCAGGGAAATCGACGCTCATGAATATCCTCGGCTGCCTCGACAGGCCCACGGAAGGGTCGTACAAGCTCAGCGGCAAGGAAGTTGCCCACCTGAGCGACGACGAGCTGGCCGTCACGCGGAACCAGCGCATCGGCTTCGTCTTCCAGAACTTTAACCTCCTGTCGCGCATTACAGCGCTGGAAAACGTCGCCCTGCCCTTAGTCTACGCCGGCGTCGGCCATAAGGAACGGACCCAGCGGGCTATGAAAAAGCTCGAAGCCGTAGGACTGGCTACGTGGGCCCACCACAAGCCCAACGAGCTGTCCGGCGGCCAGCGCCAGCGCGTAGCCATTGCCAGGGCACTGGTCAACGAGCCGAGCATCATCATGGCCGACGAACCGACGGGGAACCTCGACACGAAGTCGACAAAGGAAATCATGGCGATTTTCGAATCCCTCCACGAAGACCATAAGACGGTCATCCTCGTCACCCACGAGCCGGAAATCGCCGCCTGCGCCAGCCGCCAGCTCCTCATGTGCGACGGCCTGATTACGCGGGACGAAGGAAAGGGGGTCGTCATGGATGTTGTTTAAAGAAAGCGTGCAGATCGCCATTACGGCCCTTCTGTCCAACAAGCTCCGCTCTATCCTCACCATGCTGGGCATCATCATCGGCGTCGGCGCCGTCATCGCCATGATTTCCATCGGCATGGGCGTCCGCCAGAACGTCACCGACTCCATCGCCAGCCTGGGCAGCAACATGCTCATCGTCACGCCGGGCTCGACGAACCAGGGCGGCGTCCGTTCGGCAGCCGGCTCCAGCCAGCGTCTGAAGCTGGAAGACGCCGAAGCCATTAAGAAAAAGATAAAGAACATCGACTACGTATCGCCGACAGTCAACAGCTCGTATCAAATCGTCAACGGCAACCAGAACTGGAACTCGTCGGTCTACGGCGTCACGCCGGAATACCTGCAGATTCGCGACCTGTCCGTATCGACGGGCTCGTTCATCACTCAGGCTGACGTCAACTCGCGCAACCGCATCGCCGTCATCGGCACGACCGTCGCCGCCAACCTCTTCGACGCCCAGAACCCCGTCGGCAAGAACATCCGCATCAACGGCCAGCCCTATAAGGTCGTCGGCGTCCTCGAAAGCAAGGGCCAGTCGTCTATGGGCAGCGACCAGGACGACATCGTCATCATCCCCCTGACGACGGCTCAGGAACGCCTCATGGGCATTACGTACATCCGCTCTATCAACATCCAAGTGTCGAGCGCCGACCGCATCGAATACGTACAGGGCCAGGTCGAAGCCCTCCTCCGCCAGCGCCATCACATCGTCGGCGATAAGGAAGACGACTTCACCGTCCGCAACCTGACCAGCCTCATGGAAACGATGAACGACACGACGACGATGCTTACCTTGTTCCTCGGCAGCATCGCCGCCATTTCCCTCATCGTCGGCGGCATCGGTATCATGAATATCATGATGGTATCCGTCACGGAACGGACGCGGGAAATCGGCATCCGCAAGGCCCTCGGAGCGACCTTCCGCAACATCATGATGCAGTTTCTCATCGAGTCAGTCGTCATCGGCGTCATCGGCGGCCTCTTAGGCGTTGCCTGCGGCGTCGGCCTGGCTATGGGCATCGCCGAGCTCGGCCTGTTTACGACGGTCATCACAGCCGCTCCTATCGTCATTTCCTTTGGCTTTTCCGTCGGCATCGGCCTGTTCTTCGGCATTTACCCGGCCCGCAAAGCAGCTCGCCTCGACCCCATCGAAGCCCTGCGCTACGAATAAAGCTTAAAAATTTTAACGTTTAACTCAAATATTATAACGTTTAACCTGGTAATTCCCTAAAAAATCCTCTTGACAAACGGCCTGTATCCATGGATAATAAGTTCAACACCTCAAAACGCCCCGCCTATATGCGGAGCCTATACAGGCCATGACCAGGTAAAGAACAGGTTTCCCTTTCCTACAGAGAATCCGGCAGCGGTGAGAGCCGGACCAGAAACAGACCTGCTTCGACATCGCCTGCGAGCTGCCGCGCCGAGCGTTCCGCACGGGAGGCGCAGCCGTACGTCAGCGTTAAGGACAGCCTTCGGGCCCTAAGTGATAAAGCAGGGTGGTACCGCGAGCCTTCGCCCCTGCCGTCTCCATCGTCGAGACGGCAGGGGCTTTTCGTATACATGGCAGTTTGAGGAAATGATCTATCAAGGGGGAGTATCGTATGGAAAATGCAATGGAAAAACAACAAACCGCCGCGGCAGCTGCGCCGGCAAGGACGAATTTCCGCTGGAAAATCGCCTTTCTTATCTTTTTAATCAGCTTTGTAGCTTACATGGACCGCGTCAATTTATCCGTAGCGACACCTGTCATCATGCAAGAATTCGGTTTTACAAAAATTGATATGGGCTTCATTCAGACGTGTTTCTTCGCAGGCTACGCACTCATGCAGGTTCCCGGCGGCATGCTCGCCGAAAAGCTGGGCCTGCGCCGCACCGGCGCCCTGGCCATTCTCTGGTGGTCTATCTTCACGGCTCTGACAGCCTTTGCCAAAGGCAAGGTCAGCTTCGCCGCCGTCCGCCTGCTCTTCGGCATGGGCGAAGGCCCGGTCTTCCCGGCTTTGGGAGCAGCGACCTTCAGCTGGTTCAATACCCGTGAAAAGGGCAAGGCCAGCTCGTCCATCCTCATGGGCACCTTCTTCGGCCCCGTCGTCGGCCCGGCCATTACGGTCGCCCTCATGGCCGCCATGGGCTGGCATGCCGTATTCATCATCTTCGGCCTCGTCGGCATCGTCCTGGCCTGGGTATGGCACAAATACGCCCACGATAACCCGGCTCACAGCCCCTACGTCAACGAAGCCGAATACGCTCATATCACCGAAGGCCGCGCCGCTGCCAGTGAAAAGAAAAGCGTCGCCCCGTGGAGCAAATTCCTCCGCTCGTCCCAGTTCTGGGCCGTCGGCATTCAGTTCATGGTCGTCGACTACATCATGTACGTCTTCCTGGCCTGGCTGCCCCTGTACCTGACGGAAGTGCACAACCTGTCCCTGAAAGCTATGGGCATCTGGGCATCCTTCCCATGGATCGCCCTCATGGCCATGGTCTTCGTCGCCGGCTATATTTCCGACAAAATGGCCAACGGCAAAAACAGCGAACGGCAATATACCATGCGTACCTTCACGGCAATGGCCGGCGTCGCCGTCACCTCTATCGGCCTATACGTCGCGGCCCATACGCCGAGTGCCGAAATGAACATCTTCTGGATGACCGTCTCCCTCGGCGCATTAGGCTTCTCCATGAGCGCCAGCTGGGCCACGGTTATCTCCCTGGGCGGCAAATACACCGGCTCCGTATCGGGCTGGATGAACCTCTGGGGCAACATCGGCGGCGTCCTCGCCCCCATCGTCACGGCCTACTTCGTCACCAACTACGGCTGGAACGACGCCTTCATCGCCACGTCCCTCTTCGGCATCGTAGCCATCGTCGCCTGGATCTTCGTCAAACCGGGCAAGGCCCTGACGCCGAACGAATAATATTTGTACACAGCAAAAAAGGAGTCTCTCTGACAGAGGCTCCTTTTATTTGTGCGTATCGTATATCAATTCAGCAAACATACGGTCTATCTTTCATTGACACGGTGCAGTCCATCTTGTACACTATACCAAGAGGTGCTGCGTACACCAAACGGCAGGCGGTAATCGTGCCCCGGAAACGGGGTGATGCGTATGGATTCTATCAATGCTACCTTAGTGTTACTGATAGTATTGTTCTATCTCATTTCGCACAAACAAAAATAGCCGCCAGCGCCCAACTGTTGCGACTATCTTTGTTGCTTAACATATAGGGGCTAACCGTTTGTCGGTGCAGCACCTTGTTTTCATGTTCATCATAGCATACCCCTTCCGAGCCGTCAAGGCGTATGCTGATTCAGCAAACATATGATTCATCCATCCCTTGACACACTGCACGCTTTCCTGTACGCTATCCCAAGAGGTGCTGCGTACACCAAACGGCAGGCGGTAATCGTGCCCCGAAAGCGGGGTGATGCGTATGGATTCTATCAATACTACCTTAGTCTTACTGATAGTATTGTTCTATCTTATATCGCATAAACAAAAATAGCCGCCCACTAGAGCTCCACTTCTACTTGGCGGCTATCTTTGTTCGTTACTTAGAGGGGCTAACCGTTTGTCGGCGCAGCACCTTATTTTTTCACTTTTATTGTACTGGATGACGCACTCAGCGTCAAGTATATTTCATATCATA
>NZ_SJOT01000036.1:0-18204 GCF_012027795.1 Megasphaera sp. SW808 | reverse complement strand
CTAATTATTATTTCAGTTTACTATATTTTTGATATATAGCTTATACGTACAAAAGATACAACGCATTGGGAGGAAATGTTATGAATACAACGATGCCCGTTGGCGTGGATGATTTTAAGAAACTTCGGGAACAGTATTATTTTGTAGATAAAACCGATTTTATCCGGCAGCTGATAGATGGCCATAGTAATGTAACCCTCATTACTCGCCCTAGGCGTTTTGGGAAAACATTGATGATGAGCATGTTAGAGTACTTCTTTTCCATTGATAAAAAAGAAGAAAGTAGTCACTTATTTTCTGGCCTTGCTATAGAAGCAGCTGGTGCTAAATATATGGAACACCGAGGCGCGTATCCCCTTATTTTTATATCGTTGAAAGATATAAACACCTTGTCTTGGGAAAGCATGCTGGATCAATGGGGATTGTTTATCCGCAAAGTATATTTACGATACAAATATCTCTGCACAAGTGATAAGGTCGATGACGATATGAAGGAAGACTTTTATCGTATTACAAAGCGGAAAGCAACTGAAAATGAATTAGCTGCTTCTTTAGCAAGGTTGATGGAAATGATGCAGGCATATTATGACAAGCCTGTTATTTTACTAATAGACGAATATGATGCGCCGATACAGCAGTCATGGGAATGCGGTTTTTATAATGAATGTATTAGTTTTATGCGTCGCTTTTTGGGAAGCGCATTAAAGACAAATCCTGCTTTAGATTTTGCTGTTTTAACCGGCGTGTTGCGTATTGCTAAAGAGAGCATTTTTAGCGGATTGAATAATCTGGACGTGTATTCCGTGCTGAATGGTACATACAGTGATGTATTTGGATTTACGCCTGAAGAAATAACCCGCATGGCCAATGATTTAAACCTTGTAAAAGCATTGCCGGAATTAAAGCGATGGTATGATGGTTATCGTATAGGCAAGAGTGAGATCTATAACCCGTGGTCAGTAGTAAGCTACATCAAGCATAACTGTACGCCAATCCCCTATTGGATGAATACATCGAATAACGCCATCCTTCGTGAATTACTTTCACATGCCGATTATTTGCGCATAAAAGCCTTGCAGGGGCTTTTACATGATGAACCTGTATCCGTTAGTTTAAATGAAGGCGTTGTATATGACACTATTGGACAGGATCAAAGCGCTTTATATACCATGCTGCTTTTGACAGGATATTTAACCGTATCCGCTGATTCTCCCATCATCTATGACCGGTATTCGTTGCGCATTCCTAATGAAGAAATTAAACGGGTGTACAGCATGGAAATCCTGAATACGTTGGTAACAGGGATAAATCGTAATACGTTTGATAATTTGTTTGAGTTATTATTTAATGGGCAGGGATATGATTTTTCCTATCAGCTTCAGCAAATAGTACTTCGGTTTGCCAGCACCTACGACACAGCCCATAAAGAAAGTTTTTATCATGGGTTTATGCTGGGAATGACCGCGTTGTTTTTGGATAAGCAATATACTGTCGAATCGAACCGCGAAAGTGGATACGGCCGTTTTGATTTAGCTATCTTTCCGGACGATGTGTCGAAAGCTGGCGTGCTGATGGAATTTAAAGCAGCTGAAATAGAAGAAATGCTGGAACGTAAAGCTAAAGAGGCATTGCAGCAGATTGAAGATAAGAATTATGAAGTAGAATTTACTAAACGCGGCATACAGAACGTGTGGAAATATGGCATTGCTTTTTGCGGTAAAAAAGTATGTGTAAAAATGAAAGACAATTAAGTACATGATATGGCCCTAGTCAATACTGGCTAGGGCTATTTTCGTATAGTATGTAAATAAAGTTATAGATGCGAATATCTAATCCTTCTAGTGCATGATGCGGTTTAATCAGTGGTATGTGGATGTTCTTTAATGCAACATAATGGTAAATACTAGGAAAGGGGGAATTGGTGAGTGCTTATCAATAAGACCGTATTATTCGTATCGGAAGCTGCCTGCGCATTAGGATGCAGCTCCCGTCAGATTTATCATCTGATTCATACGGGACAACTGCGCGCTTATAAGGATGAAGGCGCATGGGCTTGGAAGATTCCGGAAGAAGCCGTTATGTCCTATATTACAACTCGTATAAAAGCGAGAAAATGATTGCTGTGTGCTGAACATAATAAGTAAGTATGTAGGCTCATGATTGGTGACTGAGCTTTTTTGATAATTTTCGTATATTACAGTGAAATGAGGTGCTATATATGAACGAAACATTTTCTGGAGAGCTTATAACCGTAGATGAGCTCTGCGAAATCTTAATGATTGGCAAAAACATGGCGTACCGTTTATTAAATGCCGGAGAAATCCAATGCTTTAAAATCAGTCGGGAGTGGAAAATCCCACGGAACAGCGTATATGAATATATACAACGCCAATGTAAAGCAGAAAAATGACTGTGAAGATGTAACTGCCAATAGTCGATTATACCAACATTTATACATGAGAATGGCAATAGTTCCCTGTCGGTTATATCCGGCAGGGGATATCTATTGCAGCGGTATGACCTGCTATGGACAATTGGAAAGCCCTTATTTATAATAGAATAAACGGGAATACGGGAGGTGAAATACATGAACAAAGCGATGCCTATCGGCGTTGATGATTTTAAAAAGGTGCGGGAAAACTATTACTTTGTAGATAAGACAGATTTTATCCGGCAGTTAATAGATTCGCATAGTGACGTAACATTGATTACTCGGCCCAGACGGTTTGGGAAAACATTAATCATGAGTATGTTGGATTATTTCTTTTCTATGGCGCGGAAAGAGGAAAGCTACAACTTGTTTCAAGGATTAGCGATTGACCAGGCTGGAACGAAGTATATGAAACACCAAGGAGCTTTTCCTGTCATCTTTATCACTTTAAAAGGCGTACAGAATGATACTTGGATTAGTATGTATAAATCATTTCGCCTATTCATACAAAGAGAATTTCAAAAACACGATTATGTATTGCAGGGGAAGGTGCTGAGACCATCAGAGAAGGAGTTTTATCAACGCATTATAAACCTTGAAGCAGATGAAGAGGAATATCAAGTAAGCTTGCTGAATTTGTCAGCGTATTTGTACCGATATGCCGGTGTAAAGCCCATTATTTTAATTGACGAATATGATGCGCCTATTCAATGTGCTTATGAGCATGGCTTTTATGATAAGGCCGTACTATATTTTAAGAGCTGGTTTAACAATACCTTGAAAAGCAACGAATCTATGAATTTTGCCGTATTAACCGGCGTGCTTCGTATTGTTAAAGAAAGTATTTTCAGCGGCTTGAATAACTTAGACGTTTGTTCGGTTTTGCGGGATAAATACAGCAATATATTCGGATTTACAGCCGAAGAAGTTGCCAAATTGACGGAAGATCTAGGAAAACCGGAGGTGTTGCCGGAACTGAAACAGTGGTATGACGGCTATCGGTTTGGCAGTAGCGAAATATACAATCCCCTGTCGGTTATCAGCTATATGGATAATCAGTGCTTGCCCCGGCCTTATTGGATGAATACGTCTAATAACAGTATCCTGTGGGAGCTTCTATCCCATGCGGACTATCTGCGCATTAAGGCCCTGCGTGGCCTTTTATACGACATTCCGGTATCGGCCAGTTTGAACGAAGGTGTCATTTACACCCAAATTGGCAGAGACCAAAGCGCCTTATATACGATGCTGCTCACGACGGGCTATTTAACTATATTGGAAAACTCCACTACAAGCTACGACCGGTACCTGCTGCGTATTCCCAATGAAGAAATCAAACGGGTATACAGTATGGAAATCCTGAATACCATCGTAGCGGGAATGGATCGTGATACCTTTGACGGCCTGTTTGACCTGCTGTTTACCGGACAAAGCGAGGATTTTGCTTATCAATTGCAGCAAATACTGCTGCGGTTTGCCAGTACCTATGATACGGCAAATAAAGAAAGCTTTTATCACGGCTTTATGCTGGGTATGGCCGCTCTGTTTTTAGGCCGAAATTATACGGTCGAATCGAACAGAGAAAGCGGCTACGGTCGGTTTGACATCGCCATTTTTCCCAAAGACACCAATAAAGCCGGCGTCCTGATGGAATTTAAGGCCGCCGACAGCGAAGCACAGCTGGAAGACAAAGCCGACGAAGCGCTGCGGCAGATCGAGGAAAAGCAGTACGGCACGGAATTTGAAAAACGAGGAATTTCAAAAGTTTGGAAATACGGCATTGCTTTCTGCGGTAAGCAGATTCATGTAAAAATGAAAATATAAGTACGATAGCAGCCCTAGCCAGTATCGGCTAGGGCCTTTTGCAATTAGAATGAAAGATCAAGGTCTATTCCCTTGCCGTGACGATAAAATGCGGCTTGAAAGGATAATTCCATAAGCAATTTGAAGGAATTGAATAAGATTTTATCCTCGTCATCAAATATATACGTCAGCTTTTTATTCTGGCATTGGAATGTATACTGGTAACACGCACCTTCAAAAATATAGGCCGCTTTGTTTAAATTAGACACGGAATACGCGCCGTCCCAGTCCTGGGCGTCGCTATTCAGGTACATATGGCATATTTCTTCTAGCATACGCTGATAGCGTTGGCAGTCTGTATCGGCAGCGATCCAATTCAAATTCCAGATAATCAACTCTTCATAGCGAATGTTTTTTTCAAAGACAGGCCGTTTTTGAATGACAGGATAGATTCCATCGTCAAGCATATGGAGCATCAAGCTGAATAAAGCGTATTCATTTTGCGGCTCAGTGAATATCAGCGGCCCCGTATCAGTATCTTTTTTCAGTAATTCATAGCGTTTAAGGGAAATATTCAGCTCTTTAAAAACGGCTGATTTAGTCAATATCATGGCATAGACCTCCTTGGAAATGAAGATTCGGCATAATAGCTTCTTTGAGCTGTTCATGCATTTTATATCTTTGTTAGACTATATGCAGCTGTTTTGTGTATCATTTTGACAAAAAAAAAGAAAACAGGCAGGCCCATAAGGACCTGCCTGCAATATATAATATGAATTTTGTTTTATCGACTGTGGCATAGAACACAGCCTTAAATCAAAGAAATAATTTCTTTGATTTAAGTGAATGCTTTCGTAGTATTGCCTTGAGACGCTGCTTTCATATACCATTTAGCTACTTCACGATAATCTTGCTTTACGCCATGGCTACGAACATAGCAATCCCCTAAAATATACTGCCCACGGGCATTTCCTTGTTCGGCTGCTTTACGATACCATTTAGCTTCCATTTCGTAATCGCCTTTGCGGTGAAATATTGTGCCTATATTGTCCAAAACTAATTTTTGTCCATCATCATTCCTTGCTCAAGAGATTTTTTAAACAATTTCATAGCTATTCCATAATTTTGCTCAACTTGCTCAACACCATTTTCAGCTGCACACCATCCACCACTATTTCCCTTATCACACTGCTTTTCTAATGCATTTTGTGCCAGGGCGTTACCTTGTTCAGCTGCTTTATGGTACCATTTTATAGATTCTTCATAATTTAGTTCGACACCTCGCCCCAAAGAATAGCATTCTCCTAACATTAATTGTGCCAAATCAAGTCCTTGTTCAGCCGCTTTACGATACCACTTTATAGCGCTTGTATAGTCCCGACCTGAACCATGTATTGGTTTGATAAAACCGTTGTAATAACAGGTTGCTAAGTTATATTGGGCTATAGCATATCCTTGTTCAGCTGCTTTACGATACCACTTTACGGCTTCTTCATAATTTTTATTGACGCCCTCATGATTATAGTAGGAAATTTTGGAGTTATTTGGGGCTTGGTTATAGTAAATATCTCCTAGTTTATTTTGTGCTTGCCAATATCCTTGTTCTGCCGAAAAAGATAACCATTTTATGCCTTCTGAATCACTTTTTCTTGTACCATATCCATTTAAATGCATATTAGCAAGTTCATTTTGAGCAAACATATCTCCTGCTTTAGCTAACTGTAACACTGCCCGGAAGGTCAGGTTTAAAATTTTATACTTTTCTTCTGAATCTTCTGGTAGTGTATAAGCCACTTTTAATATTGCTAATATATCGCCTTTTTCTTTTCCTTTTTTATACCAAAACGCTCCTTGTTCAGGATTCTTTTTGACATTCCCGTATGCTTGTATATGGAATTCACCTAAAAAATACATAGCTCTGCCATTTCCTTCATTGGCAAGTATTTCGAATTTTTTAAATGCTTCATCAAATTTACACCGTAAAAATAATTGTTCTGCTTCTTTTAAGCGCGTATCCTGCGTTTTTATCGCAGAAGCATTGAATAACTTTTCACTTTCTGCTTGCTTAAGCTCATATAAGAAATCAATCATGGTGTCATACCAATCTAAATCAATCGCATGATTATCAGAAGTGGCTTCTTTTATATAACGATTAGCTAAATTTATGCAAAATTGTTTTTGATCTAAATTAGTATTGGCTTTTTCAATATCTTTTTTTAGTGTCTCTAATGCATGAAAAACAGTAAAGGCGTTTTCCAACCGAGATTGAAAGGCCGACAGGTTTTCTTCTGCATATTTGAGTTCTGTAAATGCCTGTTTTAGCTGCTTAGGAAAGGCTAAAAAATTACTTTCTGTATATTGTCCATATACATTATGCGGTTTATCGGCATCCGTTTCTGATACGGATATTCCGGCTTTTTCAAGCTTTTTTAAAATGGCAGGGGGAATTTTACTCTTAGATACTTTCATTTTGACAGATTGTTTTTCACCTTCAGAGTCTTCTAACTTTTGTAAATTTTCCAAACAAGATTTACAATATTTATGATTATCATGCTGGCTGAGAGTAGGATAGACCTTTCCGCATTGATCGCAAGTAAATGCCTCTTCTTGGCCGATATCAATAGCAAAAACAGAAGGCGATGCGTCGGGGTTTTCAAATATAGAGACACCTTTAAAGGATGAAATGATATCTGAAAATAAATTAAATATACTATAGAATGTAGACTTACCGATGTCTAATTTCAAATTTAATAATGTTGCTATATCTGATGGGATGATAGACGTCGGCACATCTGTATTTTCAAAACGGAATTTAAGCCATATCCTATCTAATGCCTGTTCATCTACATAGCATATCAATGTAGCATGGGTAGTGCCGATGCTTTTTCTCAATGTCTTTTCTTGCAGATAATTCTGAATATACTGAACTATTCGTTTTTTCGGCAATATTTTATCAGTATACGTTTTTGATTGTACGTTTTCTATGATTTTATCCGCAATGACTTCTATTTGTGAATCTAACAATATTCCATAGCGTGTTAGATACGCAGTCAGCTCCGAATTTATTTTTTGATTCAGCAGTTCGTCAAATGTTTGGTTTTCTACAACGTTATCCATACGTATACTCTCCTTCTGATAAAAAATGAGGCCAGAATACATGGGCGGATTCTGGCCTTAATTTGTACAGCAATATAGCCCAAAAGAGTAATATCAGCTTTCAAAACGGCGGTTTACTACCCAGGAATGGGGTTTATCTCCCGTTTTACGAGGGCATTTACCTGGTAAAGGTCGCCCCATGTTTGCTTGCTTAATTTCTCGTTTTCCACAGTATTTGCAAACGTATTCTACTTTTTTAGTTGCCATAATGATTTCTCCTTTCTAGTCTGTTTTTTTGGGGAAGCTTTTTGTAATTTTTGACATTCTAACTTATTCAGAGCATAAAATTTTGCCCGGCTCATTTTGTCCTTTAAAAACGTTTCATAATATGCGTCAACGTTGCAGTAGAGTGGGCGATGGGGATAAATCTGGCAGAGGTTATTGCTTTGATCTAAATATCGGCAAGTCCCATCCGGTAATGCCAATGTTTTTCCAAAAAGGGAATGACCAACCTGACGGCAACATGCACCGCATCGTTTACAAGGGAACATTAGGATTACCGCTTAGGGGTGTCTATATCAAATTTAACTTGTTTCTTTTCTTTTAATTCCATAATGGCTGTATCTGTTAAATATTTTAATTCACTGGGCTCGCTATTGGAGGAAGCTTTTACCCAATCATTATCGTTATCTTTGAAGTATAGTGAAATATTCAATTTAAATTTGTCTTTCCCAAGATATATAATGGCAAACTCTCCGCCGATATAGGTATAGCCTTTGGACTGTTCTACTTTGAAAATTAATGTATCTACCTGTTTTGAATACATTTGGGCAATTTCAGCTAAATCTCTGCGCGGCAGGGGAATTTTTATGATTTTAAATAACTTGGTAAGCACTTTTTCTGCTAGTTCCATCTTTTGCGGATCAATTTGCAAAGTTTCTTTTTCCACAGTTTGTTTTTTGGCCTTTTCATGGTTAGTTTCGTTTTTCTTGTTGTCCATGTCCATTTTACGAACCTCCTATATGATGATTCATTATCCTGAATACATGCAATATGCCTTTGTAATTTTAAATAGTAAGTTCTAATTCTCTTTCCATGTCGGTAGTAATATCAGTTTCTTCATTCATATTTAATTTTCTGCGTATTGCTTCTGGCACTTCATTTTCTGGAACCTTGCAAATTGTTACTTCTTCTACCCAGTCTTCTCCTTCTTTATAGTATAATTTGTGCATAATTCTGCTGATAATATCTGCGCCATTAACGATTAAATCTCCATACATTACTGCGGCAGACGGTACTAAAGGGTTTACTTCTTCCCATACTTTTTTTAATTTAGCGACAAAATTTTGCAGCCACTCTACTACTTCTTTCCAGCTCGTTAGAAAAATAGCTGCACCAAGTAAGGTGCCAATACCACCTAAAACTAATAAAGGTATCATAATTCCACAACATCCTCCTTGTTTAACTGACGTTTTACATATTCTTCTGAAACTTTTCGTTTGGTAACGATGGGCCGGCCCCGTTCATTTGCTTTTTTGCTTGTCAGTATATTTTCCACTGCTTCTTCAACATAAGCTTGCCGTACGATATCGTCATGACGGCGAACGGCCTTAAAGGCGGCCATTAATATAGCATTGGCGATATCGCTTCCTGAGATACCTTCATAGTTTTTCGTGAGCTCTTCAATTTGTATATCGTTCGGCATTTCTAATGGGATATATTTTTGCCATAACTTTTTCCGGCAATCATAATCGGGCAGTTCAAATTGGACATGCATAGAAATTCGGCGCATAAAAGCTGGATCAAAGTTTTCTATAAAATTAGTAGCGAATATGACAAAATCCTGATAGTCATTTAACAGCATCAGCATGACAGAACGGGTCTGATTTACGCTAACATCAGTAGCGCTGGTCATGCTGGTAACCCGGCGGCTCAAGATAGCGTCGGCTTCATCGAAAAAGAGAATGCTATGCGTTTCTTTTGCGACTTCAAAGGCTCGGCGAATATTTTTTGGCGTTTCTCCCACAAACTTTGATTCAATATCTGCGTAATTGACAATCAAGATATTCCGCTGCAAATGTGATGCAATAGCGTGAGCTGCCATCGTTTTACCTGTTCCGGAAGGGCCGTACAGATTAATTCCCATGCGTTTAGCATATTTGTGCGTTTTTTGCAATCCCCATGTTTCAAAAACGATTTTGCTGTTCTGAGCGTAGTCGGCTACATCGAGAATTTGCTCCCTGATTCTTTCCGGCAAAATGATATCGTCTAAAGAAAACTTTGGCTCTTCTGGTAGAAAAACAAGCTCTGTTTTTGTTGGGGTAGGCTTGTTTTGTTCTGTATCATCAATCCGTTTTCCAATACCCACGGTGATATATCATCTCCTTCTTAAGCATGATTATGACTATAAGTCGTGGCGGTACAACCTCTTTTCTTCGTCGGAAAAAGACATGAGAAGCTGCAAGTCGATGTGCAATGCGTCGGCAATATCTATGAGTACGGAGATCGTCACGCTTTGATTGTAATTTCCCCGTTCAATGCGGCTTAATGTGCTTTTACTGATATGAGACCGCTTTGCCAATGAGCCTTGGGTTAAGCCGCTGATATTCCGATAGTAGGCAATCTTTGCTCCAATTAATTTGCATATCATTGCTTTTTTATCGCACAAGTACGTCCACTCCTTACTTTTAATAATTTAATCGTATCATATCCGATATAAATTTCTATATCCTAAAAATGGCGCAAAAACGCTATTATACGCCTATTTTTCAGCACTATATGACGTTTTTTAGCAGAGCCGTTTTACGACGAAATGACATGGCTTTCGTAGTTTGTAATAGTCCGAATTTTCACATATATATTATATAAATGGATAGGCGTATATACGTACGAAATAGTTTGCTTGTGGCGGCAAGTTCATACTACGTTTAGGAGGCGATGTCTGTGGATAGGAAACAGGAACATTTTTTTATATCGGAAGGAAAGTAGCGGCGTATCGTAAACAGCAAGGGTTTACACAGCTTCAGCTTGCACAGGCAATACATAGAAGCCGCAGTACCATTTATCGTATTGAAAAAGGGATATATAACCAAAATATCTCATTATCCATCTTATTGGATATAGCTGATGCGCTTCGGATACATGTAACCGACTTGTTTCCCAAGTAACCGGCGCAGTCAGCTATATAACGGAACCTACGAATCGTATGTATTACGCAATATTCCACCACTCTACTATCTGGCAAGGAGGTGTTTTCATGTGGTTAAATGTACTAAAGATCGTGACGGGATGTATGACCGTCATTATTCATGGTTTGGAAAAGTCAGACGATTGATTTCGTATCGTCTGCGTCAATTGTTCAATTTAGACTAAGCATGCAAAGAAGCCCTGCCGGATATCCGGCAGGGCTGTTATATTGCAAGTAGAAAGGATGGATAAGTATTATGAAACAGGGAAAAACATTACAAGCATTAGGAGAAGAATTACAACGGCAGCGCATGGTGCGGAAGGATTTTCTGGCTGATACGGGAAGATTAGAGTTGACGAGCCGTGGCAATACGTCGCAATTAACTATAACCATGGGCAAGGAGAAGAAGATATTCACTGTAGGAGAACTGGCGCATCAGCAAATTGCGTCACGCTTGCAGATACCTTACCGGTATTATCAGAAAATGCAGCAGGAATTTCCAGAACTGCTCGATGAAAATGTCAACGCTTGGTTTGATGAGAACCCGGAACGGCGCATGATCCGGACGCTGGACGGCCATGTACGGGCGTTCTTGTCGGACCGATACAGACGGCTGGATAATCTGGAGCTGTGCGCCGCTGTCCTGCCGGTCATACAGGACATGAAAGGAGCTTCTATCGAAAGTTGCGACGTAACGGAAACGCATATGTATCTAAAAGTCGTCAATAAAAAGATGAAAGCTGAAGTGGCCGTAGGCGACGTCGTACAGGCCGGCTTCGTCATTTCCAATAGCGAAGTCGGCTTGGGCAGTTTGCGAGTAGAACCGCTTGTCTTCCGTTTGGTCTGCAAGAATGGCCTTATTTGCAAGGATTATTCGCAAAAGCGGTATCATGTCGGGCGGCAGGCTGCCTCCTCAGAAGACGATGCCTATGAACTGTATTCCGATGAAACGCTGCGGCAGGACGACAAAGCCTTCTTTATGAAAGTGCAGGATACGGTTCGCTGCGCGGTGGACGAAGCGAAATTTATGCTGACGGTAGACGCCATGAAACGGGCTATGCACATCCCCTTGGAGCACGACCCGGTAAAGGAAGTAGAAGTCTTGGCCGACCGGTTCCCACTCAATCAGGGAGAACGTGGCAACATCCTACGCCAGCTCTTTTTAGGCAAAGACCTGAGCCGGTACGGACTGGTCAACGCCGTCACGGCGGCCAGCAAGTTCTGCGACTCCTACGAACGGGCGACGGACTTGGAACGCATGGGCGGCGAGCTGTTGGCTTTGCCTATTCCATCCAGTATGCAGCCGAAAGCCTTGGAACCAAGGCGGATGCCAAAAGACATTACGCCGAGGATTCCTCAGATGCAATTCATTCAGTAAAGAATGAATTGTGCAAACAGCTTATTTTCCATATAATAAAAATACCAGAATACATTATCAGGAGCGTGGATCCAGTGAAAGAAACATTAAATCGTTTGAACGATGTATTTTTCAAATATTTGTTAAACGATACGAAGAAAAAGTCATTAACGCTAAGCTTTATTAATGGGATTTTAGATTATCCGAAAGATAATTGTTTTATAGATTTAGATTTTATAGATACGAAAGACATTTCCATCGTACAGGGGCAATCAATCCCTTTGCTCAATGTATGTGCCAAAAAGCATGATGATGCACAAGTATATGTAGAAGTACACATATATCTGGAACCGAATACAAAAAAGCGCTTTTTATATCATTGGTCTAAAACGTATGGCAACGAATTACAGGAAGAAGATTCATGCAAGAAGCTAATACCAGTGATTTCTATCAACCTGATGGATTTTAATGCGTTTCCAGAATATACAACCTGCCACCATTCCTATCATGTCTATAATGATGAAACCCATGACCGGCTATTGGACGACTTGGAAATGCATTTTATCGAATTGGAGAAAATCCGTATTGGCGATATACGGAAACTAAAGAAATCAGAACAATGGATTGCCTATTTTTCAAATCAATGCAGCGACGAGAAACGGGAGGTGCTGGCTATGAGCGAACCGGCTATCAAGGAAGCTATGAAATGCGAAATGTACTTTACGAAGGACGAAAAATTACGTCGGCAATATGAAATACAGGAAAAAGCCCGTCGGGACTATATTTCCCTGATGGATAATCTTAAGAATAGCCACCAGAGAGGGGTTGAAGAAGGTATTCAACAAGGTATCCAACAAGGAATTGAACAAGGTCGGAAACTGGGAGCGCAGCAGGAACGGGCTAAAGCAGATCAGGAATATGGGTTAGCCATGAGTCGGGAAGGGTTCTCGTATGATGTGATTGCCCGGATTACGGGCTTATCTCTGGAGAAAATAAAAGAAATAGCCGAAAAAAATGAATAGCGATACTATGAAGACAGGGTAAGGCCGACGCCTTACCCTGTTTTTTATATAAGGAGAATACACGATGAAACTATCATATCCTTTATCTGATGAAGAATTATTGGCAGCCTTTGTTCCCAAGAACAGCGCACAAAAGCTAGTACAGGAGTACAACAGCCTGTATCACATTTTCACCCGTGTGTCTGACGAGCAGTTACAGCAGATTGCTGGTATCGGTAAGGCCAGACTGCGCAAGATGTCTATGGTCAAAGAAGTCATGGAGCGGATAGACGAAGAACGGCGGCAGGAATTGACAGATGTGTCCGACGATAAAACGGCGTTTGCCTATTTTAAGTTTTTGACAGACAAGCCTAAAGAGGAATTGTGGGCTTTACTGCTCACTACGAAAAATCAGGTCTTGGCGTGCAAGCAGATTTCTGTCGGTACGGTGAATTCGTCATGGGCTGGTGTGCGGGAAGTATATCATGAAGCCGTACACCACCTTGCTGCCGGCGTCATATTGGCGCATAATCACCCGTCCGGTGATCCGGAGCCTAGCTTGGAAGATGTCAATGTGACCCGGAAAATGATACAAGTCGGCGAGTTGATGGATATTCGTTTTTTAGACCATGTGATTATTGGACGATATGGCAATTACAGCTTTTATGTTCAACGACCGGAATTATGGGCGTAAATATAAATCATTAAATGCGTATTTTCTATATAGAAAGGAGCAGATACCTATGCCAGCTACACAATTTATTTGCCCTGACGGAAAACAAGTCCCTATCCTGCAATGCTTGCAGTCCTGCCCGCAACGGCAGCGGTGTATGTTCCTGCCTACTTTACGGGCTATTGCAAAGTCTCTGCACCGGGGAATTATGGAGCCGACGGTGACAGAACTCATCGCCGGCGTCAGGGAAACGTACCTCAAGAAAACGACAGAGTATGCCGTTACTCCCCAATCCGTATTGTATGCCCTTCATGGGCAGGGCGTTCATGCCATTCATGAACAGTGTACCCAAGGCGATATGCTCAGCGAGATTCGCCTGAAAGATACGTTGACGAGTGGTAAATTTGATTTATACGGCAAGATTATCGATGATACGGAAGGCGTGCTGGGCGATTTGAAAGTGACCAGCTCGTACAAGCTCATGAAAGCTCTCGGCATCTACAAAGTCCGCGTGCCGACGGGCGAAGTGTACAAAACAGGCTTGCGGAAAGGCCAGCCGAAGTATCGGAACGAGCTGCGGCATGACGGCGTGCGCCATGTTTTGGAATGGGCTATTCAGCTTAATTACTACCGAATCCTGCTGGAACAGGAAGGTTTTACCGTACAGAAGATGTACATTCAGGCCATGTGCCGGGATAATAACCTGCGCATGGCTGCCGAACGGGGAATCAATCAGTCCGTCTATATAATCCCGATTCATAAAATTAGCGACCGCTGGCTCCTGCGCTATTTTCATCGCAAGGCGGCGTTGCTCCATGAAGCGATGAAAGAACGAAAATTGCCCCTTATTTGTTCCAGACGGGAACGGTGGCATGACAGGAAATGCATGGGCTACTGCGATGGCCGGGCAAACTGCCCCTATGCTCAGCGGTTGCAGCGGGAACAGGCGGGAAACGCCGGTTAAGGAGGTAGAAATCTATGATACAACGCATATCCAGAGGATTTGATGATTTTCGTCTCTTGTTCCACTCGTTCGTCATTGTCAGTCAGACCGATGACCGCCATTGCATCGTAGCCTATCAGGGAAGGCTGTATCAGGCAGAATGGGACGAACGACAGAGCCAGTATGTACTGGAACCGATTGCATGGAAAGCATAGAAAGGAGAACTGCCGTATGGCAAGTTATGTACAGAACGTCTTGATAGTAGACGGAGGCCGTATACCGGCAGTGTGCCAGTTTGTACGAGGAGGGGAAAATGTATTTGATTTCAATGCCATACTCCCGTTACCATCAGGCTGTATGAAGCCAGAAAGGAAAATCAAATACTGGGGAACGAAGGGAAATGCTATCAACGCCGTCTTCCATGAAGAGGACGGCTCCTTTTCGTTTCAGACGTTGAACGCTGCGCCGGTTCCTGTCGTGGAACGGTTGGCGGAGAGGTTCCCTGACTGTACATTTACTTTCCGCTGGGCTGACGAAAGCGGCGGGAATTGCGGGGAAATTCGTTATGAATATGGCCATGAATCGTATGCCTTTTACCCGGACGACGGTACGGTTGGACAGGAAGAACTTTATCAGCAGTGCTGGGGCCAGCCTATGTATATGGAAGGAGCGAATACATCATGCAAAAATTAGCCAAGAAATTTATCGAAGTTATGAAAGAATGTAGCTATGTAGAGAAACACGGTACGAATGATTACCATGGATACCAGTATGCGACGAGCGCCGACGTGCTGGCAAAGGTCAACGCTTCATTGGTCAAGCACGGAATCGCGTCCGTAGCCGTGCCGGAACTGCTGGATATGGTCGATGTGACGACGGCCAAGGGCAATACGGAAAAGCTGGCAACCGTCCAGATGCAGATTACCTTGATAGATACGGAATCAGGCGAAACCTTTTCCATCGTCGGTATCGGTTCTGGGCAGGACAGCGGGGACAAGGCGGTCATGAAAGCGGAAACAGCGGCTATCAAGTATGCGTATATGCTGAGTTTGGCTATCAGTACCGGCGACGATCCCGAAGCGGATATCCAGACCGATCTTTCGGCGGCAAAGCAAAAACGGCAGGCTGGCGTACAGCCTACCACTTCCATGAAGACAGTCAAAAAATCCCAAGCACTGATATGTGCTGATTGTGGTGCAGTTATTAATGAGAAAGTATGGAAGTATTCGCAGGAGCGGTATGGAAAGCCTTTGTGCATTCGGTGTCAACGGCAGGCCTCAGTTAGTGCTTAACGTTTAGAATTTCTCAATTTTCCCCGATTTCTCCATTTTTTACATAGGATATATGCGTATATATAGCTTAAAATCCTATTCGTTTTTTAGGGAAATCGGGGATTTTAGGGAAATTCATTTTTGTATATACATTTGTCTAACTTGCTCGGCGATTATTTGACATTATGCCTATTCAGCAAACAGTAAGATTCAGTGATTACTTTCTAATTTTGTAAGTACAAATCAGTAATTCGTACTTACAAAATTAAAGGAAGTGGTTACTGATGAAAACAAAAAAAGATACTATTATCCAGATTCGAATTTCAGCAGAACAAAAAGAACAGATTCAGCAAAAAGCAAAAGAATTAGGAATGAGCGTTTCGGCATATATTCTGTATCTTTGTGAACATAAGCAGATTATTGTTATTCAAAAGGGAAAAGAATTAGCAGAGCAAGTATATCGTTTGAATCAAATTTTGGGCATATATGAAGGAAATCCCATGATACCTGTGCAGGAGATTCGAGATACTGTTAGTCAGAGCATTCTTCATATCACTCAAGCAATGGAGGATGAGTAAGATGTCCATACTGAAATTTGAGACAAGAACGCCTAAATCTTTAAAGACTATGTATGGGTATCTCGTTGCTCCCACTAAAACGGATAGCAGAGGGATATTTGGAATTGGGGTTAATCCCTCCTATGCAGTAGAAGAAATGACGTTTGTGCAACAAGCTTTTTATAAGCAAGAGTTAACGCACCCCTATGTGCAAGTAATTCTTTCATTAGGGAAAAATGTAGCAACTGATTTACGAACCGTAAGAAGATTATGTGAAGAAGTAGGAAAAATATTAGTTTATGATGAGCGTCAAGTATTTGGGGCTATTCATTTTAAGAATACGCAATATATTCATTGTCATTATTTGCTGAATTATGTTAGTGTAAAAGGAGAGCTATATCGACAAAAAGTTTCTCTCGTTACATATAAAAAACAAGTAAATGAAATTTTAGTCAGGTATTCTCTTCCAATTACAGCTATATATTATTATGGACAAGGATATGATTCATTAGTAACTTATTAGGAGATGTGAAATTATGGGGAACGAATGGAAAGAGCTTGCAAAGAAAAAAGTAATTATTGGCGTAAAACGTGGACTCCTTGAGGATGAAGATAGAAAGAAAATTGATATAATTTCAACTTACTTATTGAAAAAGGAAAATTATATAAATTATATTATAAATATTTTAAATAACAAAATGCAGTGCTTTTTAGACAACCGCTTAAGAAGGCGAAATGATAAAATAATAAATAATAGTTTAGAAACCGAGAGCGAGCAAACAGACGATCTCCTTGCCCCTTCTTTCCCAAAGTTAAATAATATAAAAAACGAAGAAGATAGACTACTTTATTTGTCCCAGTGTATATTGAATAATCTGATTAATATTATAAAAATTCGCGATAATTCAATATATAGGCTACAAATGGATGAATTTATAGGAGATTTTGCTAGATTTTACGATGATTTTTTCCAAACGATTGGAAATGGTTATGGCTCATTTGAAAAAAAAATAAGCATGAAATGTATAGATTGCATAGAAAATATCAAAAAAATAGTGCAGTTAATACGTGATCATGCTGATATTTTCTTTGAAGAACGAAATAATAGTGATTACTTTATTCTTAAAAGTACAAAACAAACAAAGAATGGATATGATAGTTTAGACGTTTTAAATAATAATGTTGTGCAAAAGATTTCTAGCATACCAATATTATTGCCCATGGTGTATCTTGTACCCATATCAGGAATATATATCGTTCTTTTACTGTATAATAAAAAAATATCATTTGCAGATTCTTTTTATGGCATAAGAGAAGATGACGACAAAGATACAGTAATTTTAGCGAAAAAAAGGAAAATGCGATATAAGGATACTCAGGCTATTTTTAAAAATCTGGAACGGTATTTTCAAATTAAAATTCAAAACGATTTAGGACAAAAAAAATCGGATACATGGATTGACGTATGTGGAATGTATCGATTCTGTAATTTAAGTTATCCAATAAAAGATAAATTATTTACGTTTCTTCGTTTTGATTACTTACTTATACATGATGGTATCTCCCCTTCTCTTACGGGGCAACAACAACGTTTTTTGACTTTTCAGACAATATTATTGTCTAAATTAGAAGAAAAAGCTTATCTACAAATGTATAAGTTTGAATGTTATTTAGGAAGTTACGTCTTACTATTTGAAGCATATGAAAAATGTTTGAATTGGTATTATATAATCTTTAGATGTATAGCTGAAAGAGATATTGAATATCTAACCTTTTCATTACAACAATGCAAAGAAGATGTATATCAGCCTGTTAGAAACATAGAAAACACGTGTCAACTAATGGAAGAGGAATGTAGAAAACTGCTTCATGCTAACAAGTGGTA
>NZ_SJOT01000035.1:0-18812 GCF_012027795.1 Megasphaera sp. SW808 | reverse complement strand
GGCGTTGTCTTCCAAGGCCAATATCTGTTTGGGACATACGGCGATACACAGGCCGCAGCCTTTGCAGCGCTCTTTTCTGAAAGTCAAATGCATTGCCATAAAAGCGTCTCTCCTTTCTCGCGGAACCTTACGTTCTCTATCGTTCTATTTAAATAATAACGTTTTGCTGTAAATAGGTGAAAAGGTTTATTCTCGTTCCTCGTCAGGCAAAAGGTAAGGCAGATTTCGCCTCTTGAATCCAAGGGAAAAATCTGCCTTGCCGCGGCTATCGCCGCTATGGTTACGCTTTTTCTTCCTGCGGATCGGCGTCCCGCGAAGCCCAGAACCCGGCCAGCAAAGACCCGGAGAAGTTGTGCCATACGCTGAATATAGCGCCTGGAATAGCAGCCATCGGATCTAAATGGGCAATAGCCAAGGCTACGGCCAGTCCGGAGTTTTCCATGCCGATTTCAAAGGCTACGGCCTTGCTCTTATAATGAGACATCCTGCCCAGCGTGCGGGATATGCCGTACCCGGCGCCGAGGCCGAGACCGTTATGAAGCACGACAGCTAAGAAAGCCATGCCGGCAACGGTGCTCAGTTTCTGCGCGTTAAGCGCTACGACGATCGTAATGATAGCGATGATCGCCAGCACAGACACGACGGGAACGACGCCGGCCACGGCATTGACAGCTTTCGACGCTATGGCCCGAAGGGAAATACCGATGACGATCGGCACGATGACGACCTTCAAGATATCCAGAAGCAGCGCCGTCGCGTCGATGGGAATCAGCGTTCCCGCCAAAAACATGAACAGAGCCGGCGTCAGTATCGGCGCGAGGACCGTATTGATACTGGAAATCGTAACGGATAACGCCGTGTCGCCTTTAGAAATAAAGGTCATAACGTTGGATGCCGTACCGCTGGGGCAGCAGCCTACCAAAATCAACCCGGCTGCCAGCATCGGCGACAGGCCCAGCACCTTGCTGACGCAAAAGGCGATAAACGGCATGATGCAGTAGCGAATGACAATACCGAATATGACGTCTTTAGGGCGAGTCAGAACGAGCTTAAAATCGTCGATGCTCATCGTAAGGCCCATACCAAGCATGACGATGCCCAGCAGATAGGTAATCGCTCCGCCCATGCCCAAAAACGGGCCAGGTACGAAGAACGCCAGCGCGGCGAATACGATAACCCACAAGGGAAAATACTTCGTAATGAAAGTGCCAATTACCTTTAAGAAATCCATACTACCGCCTCCTTACGCCGTCTTACTTCAATACAGCGCCGGTGTTGCCCGACGTGACCAGTCGGGCGTAGCGGGACAGGTAGCCCGTCTTGACCTTCGGTTCCGGCTGTTTCCAGGCCGCCTTGCGGGCCGCCAGTTCTTCGTCGCTGACCAGCAGCTCCAGCTTGCGGTTCGGAATGTCGATGGAAATCATATCGCCGTCTTCGATGAGCGCGATGGGTCCCCCTTCCATCGCTTCCGGCGAAATGTGCCCGATGCACGCGCCGCGGCTGGCTCCGCTGAACCGGCCGTCCGTAATCAGGGCGACTTTCAGGCCCATGCCCGTAATGACTGCCGTCGGGTTGAGCATTTCCCGCATCCCCGGGCCGCCCTTCGGCCCTTCGTAGCGGATGACCACGACGTTTCCTTCCTTGATGTCGCCGCCAATAATCGCTTCGATGGCTTCTTCTTCCGAGTCGTAGCACTTGGCCGTGCCTTGGTAGACCAGCAGGTCCGGTTCGACGGCGCTTTCCTTGATGACCGCTCCGTCGGGAGCCAAATTGCCCGACAGGATGGCGATGCCGCCGCGGTTCATGTAGGCGTTATCTACGCTGTGGATGACGTCAGGCCGTTCGATGTCCGCTTGGGCAATGCGTTCGCCTATGGTTCCCGTCACGGTCTTGGCCTCCGTATGGATAATGCCCAGCTTCGTCAGCTCCTTCATGACGGCGCTGATGCCGCCGGCTTCGTTCAAGTCCTGCATGTGGTATGTGCCGCCGGGACTCATCTTGCAGATGTACGCCGCCTTGCGGCTGATTTCGTCGAACTTCTGCAGCGGCAGGTCGAGGCCCGCTTCATGGGCGATAGCCGGCAGGTGGAGCACCGTATTGGTCGAGCCGCCGATGGCCATGTCGACGGCGATGGTGTTTTCAAAGGATTCCATCGTCATGATGTCCCGCGGGCAGATATTTTTCTTCACCAGCTCCATGACGACGGCCCCGGCCTTTTTCGCCAGCATGCGGCGGGCTCCGAAATAAGCCGCCGGAATGGTGCCGTTGCCGGGAAGGCCCATACCCAGGACTTCGGTCATGCAGTTCATCGTATTGGCCGTAAAGATACCGGCGCAGGAGCCGCAGCCCGGGCAGGCTTCGTGTTCCATGAGGTGCATTTCTTCCGGCGTCATCTGGCCCGATTCGACCTTGCCGGCCGCTTCGAACATGGTGCTGACGCTGATATCCTTCCCCTTGTGGCGTCCGGCCAGCATGGGGCCGCCGCTGACGATGACTGTCGGGATATTGATTCGTCCGGCAGCCATGAGCATACCCGGCACGATTTTATCGCAGTTTGGAATCATGACCAGGCCGTCGAAGGAGTGGCCGTTGGCGACGGCTTCGATGGAGTCGCAGATGAGCTCGCGGCTGGCAAGAGGGTATTTCATGCCGTCGTGGCCCATGGCGATGCCGTCGCAGATGCCGATGGCCGGAAATTCGATAGGCGTGCCGCCGGCGGCAGCGATGCCCAGCTTGACGGCTTCGGCGATTTCCCGCAGGTGCATGTGGCCGGGAATGATTTCGTTAAAGGCGTTGACCACGCCGATCAACGGCTTCTGCAAGTCTTCGTCGCTGTAGCCCATAGCGTGAAACAAGGTGCGGTGGGCCGTACGGGTACTTCCTTTTTTTACTACGTCGCTTCTCATAATAAAACTCCTCCTTAATATGTACGTATGAACCTATTCCATTAAAATTAAAGATAATAAATCAAAGTAAATCATAAAGCGCGCTCTAATTGTTGAACATCTTTTATTATTGTTCAACCTGTTGACAATATCATATCATTGCGACTTGTCGGATGTCAATAACTTGTTCAACATGTTGCGCCAAAAATATAAGGCATCGCAAAATTCATAGTTGCGATGCCTTTCAGTCATCCTAGACTATTTTAAATGTAATGAATCAGTCGCATGAAGGAGGTGTATGCGCATGGCAGCCCTCGCCCCTTCGGCGTTGCGCTGTTCCAAAAACTCAATAATCATCTTATGATCCGCCAGCGTTTCCTGCACTACCTTATCGTATACGGTGGACAAGATGACTCCTTTTAAAATGGCTTCGTGCACGTACGGCAGCAAGGTCATCATGACACTGTTGTGTGTCGCCTTGGCGATGGCCGCATGAAAGGCCAGCTCTTCATCCGTCCGGTCTTCGCCGGCTAAGATTTGCTGTTCTACAATCTTTCCCAGCCGCACAATATCCTGTATTTCTCCGTCGCTTCCCCGCTGGGCCGCCAGGTACACTGCCTCGGGTTCGAGGATGAGGCGTATTTCATATAGGTCTTTCAGGCTGGCTTTAGCATAATCCAAGGGATTCAGCGGCTTCTCCAGCCGTCCCTTTGCCGCGGCCGGCGTGACAAAGGTCCCCTTGCCCCGCTGGATTTCCAAAAAGCCGTACGCGCTCAGGATGCGAATCGCTTCGCGCAGCGTATTGCGGCTTACGTTCAGTTCTTTCGCCAGTTCATTTTCGCCGGGCAGCTGGTCGCCTTCGGAAAATCGCTTGGCCGTAATCATGGCCATGATGCTGTCGGCGACTGTCTGGGCCAGCAATTTTCTATCTGCCATCGCAATGCTCACCTCCTGCGCCACAGCCGGCCCCTACCGCCATGATTCGGCTTCTCCGATGAAGCCGCGGACGACGTTGGGGATTTCCAGGTCTTTCGTACCTGCGCCGTAAGCCGTGACGTCATGAACAAAGGATTTAGGACGGGGACCGATATAAGACGCCAGTGTCTTGACGAGAGCCGCGCCAGTCGGCGTGACGAGTTCGCCGCGGATGTCCGTAGCATAATAGGGAATGCCTGCCAACAGCTCCGCCGTAGCCGGAGCCGGCACAGGCATAACGCCGTGAGCACAGCGCACGAAGCCGCTGCCGACGTGGAGAGGCGACGCGCCGATTTGCTCTATGCCCAAATACTCAAGAGCCCAGGCGACGCCGACGATGTCCAAAATGCAGTCGACAGCCCCGACTTCATGGAAATGAATCTGGTCGACGGGCACGCCGTGAACCTTTGCCTCAGCCTTGGCCAGCTCACCGAATACGGCGAGGCTTTTCGCCTTAACGCTGCCTGACAGGGGCGACGCTTCGATAATCGCCGTGATTTCCGGCAAGCCTCGGTGCTGGTGATGATGGTGATGGCCCGTCGTATCGACGAGATGCTCGTGGCTGTGATGTTCGTGATGATGATGGTGCTCATGGCCATGAGAGCCGTCGTGCTCATGGTGATGACGTTCCGTATCAAGAGTTACGTTGTAATAAACCGACTGAATCCCCAGCTTGGAAACGGATTCGCAGACGAGGGAATAGCCTTCCAGCTTCAGCGAGGCCATGGCGTCCTTAAAGGCATCGAAGGGCACGCCGGCCTGCAGAAGCATGCCGACGAACATATTGCCGCTGATGCCGGAAAAGCAATCGAGGTATAAGGTCTTCATGTATAATCTCCTTCCTGCCCCAAATGGGCACAGCAATCGTCTTACTTCAATGCTTTATTCATCATGTCTACTGCCGCATCCAGCAGGGACAAGCCGATGACCGAGCCCATGCCCTGGTCCGTATCCTGTCCCGTTTCAAAGAAGGCCTTGAGACCCATCTTTTTCATCTGCATCTGATGAACCGGCTCGGCATATCGCGCCGAAGGGATGACGTAGTCGTCTACGTGTCGGCAGAGAGCCCGGCTGAGCAGTACGGCCGCCCCGGTCACAGCATTGTCAAATACGACGAGGAGCCGGCGATGAGCCGCTGCCAATATGAGGCCGACCATGGCGGCGATATCGGGCGAGCCGGCGCGGCGCAGCAAATCCAGAGGATCGCCGGCATCCAGTCCCAGCCGGTCCATGAGGGCCGTCAGCTGCTCCAGCTTGCCCTGTGATTTCATATGGGACGGCAAGTCGTTCATAGAATCGCGGAAGAAGGCCGCTGTGAGGATAAAGGCCGTCAGCAGACCCCGTTCGCCGATATTGCCGAGGCCGAGGGCGTTGTAATGCTCGTCGGCCAGATTTTCTCCGATTTGCAGGCCGCTGAACATGGCGTCCAGCATCTGGTCTTCCGTCATGGCCGGCCCTTTGGCCCAAAAATGGCTGCCGTGCATGACCTTCAAGTCCTGAACGCCTTCCGATTCGGGAATATTCTGCTCCAGTCCCATATCCAGCAGCAACACGCCGGCTCCTATCTGATGGGCCACCTTGTTGATATGGCCCTTTCCGGCGGCGATTTCCAGCGCGGCGGCCTTGCTGCCCATGCCCTTCGTTTTATTTTCCCCGCCGTCGACGGCGTGGTCGGCGGCAAATAAGACGACGGCTTTTTTCAGCAGCGATGGCTGCAGCGTATCGGAGACGCCGGCAATACGGCCGGCCAAGTAAGTCAATTTCCCGTCCTGAGGGACGGCAAGGCTCGACAGCTTCGCGTAGCACTCGCCGGTCTTTTCCAGATTCAGGGGGCCGATACCGGCGATTACCTGTTCCAGCACACTATCCATTGCATACCTCCTGGTTACTCATTTTTGTCTATTATACCATAAAAGGACGGCTCTCCTGCAGAGAGTCGCCCCTTTTTATGCGGCTGAACAGTTTTATAATGCGCTGCCAAAGGCGTCCGTGTCGACGATCGCCTGCTTGAAGGCTTCTTTCGTCAGCGGAGACGGCACGCAGTTCCATTCCGTAATGGCCGGCGCTTTTTCGACGATCGCGTCGATTTCGTCGGCTTTGATATCCAAATCGGCCAACTTGACCGGATAGCCGGCTTTCTTGTAGAAGGCGGCTATCCGGTCGCGCAGTTCGAACTGCTTGTCGTACGTCAAGAGGACGAGTACGCCGAAGGATACGATTTCGCCGTGGAGATGGCCTTCTACGACCTGCGGCAGCACCGTCGACGAGTTGTAGAACAAGTGGGCGATAGACGAGTTATAATAGTATACGCCGTTGTGGCCTGTCGTGCAGTTGGAAACGAGGCCCGTGCTGATGATGATGTCCAATACGACCTGCTGCAGCTCATAGGTGACCTTCTTTTCCTTGAAGTCAGCCAAGGCTTTTTCACCGTATTCGAGAAGCGGTTCCGTGCAGACCTTGCCCAAAGCCCGGCCCAGGAGAACCGTATGGAAAATGTCGGCTGCGCGGCTGGCCAATTCGCTTTCGCATTCCTTGCTCATGGCGTCGCCGATGCCGGCCCAGAACAAGTCGAAGGGCGAGTCGGCGATGATGTCCATATTGATAAACGTATGGACCGGCGGCGTCGGCAGGTAGTAGTAACCGGCGAAGGATTTATCTTCGTTGTACATGACGGCGATGGCCGTAGACGGAGCGCAGTTCGAAGCGACCGTCGGGAAGGCGAAATAGGGCTTGCCGACTTTATCGGCTACGACCTTGCAGGTGTCGATAGCCCGGCCGCCGCCTACGCCGAAAATGAGGTCGGCATTTTTAACGGCGTCTTCAGCCATCAAGGCGTCTACCCGTTCGTACGTCGCATCGTCGCCGTACCACAGCACGCCGAGAACTTCCAAATCGGTGCTTTTAATGGCATCGAGGAGCGGTTTTTCCGCTTTGGACAAGGCCGTTTTGCCGCCGATAATGACGACTTTTTTGCCGAAGGGCTTCGTGACCTGGCCGATGGCATCGTAAGCGTTGGCGCCGATCGTAAAGGCCGGCAATACCAGTGTGTAATCAGATTGAGACATAATTGTACCCCCTCTTACAAGTATGTAAAATACAAATAAGTAATAGCTGAAGCCGTCATGCTATACGGCTCGAAAAAGTTAAAGCAGATATATTATACCACTGTCAGCAAAATCTGACTATTGGCAAACGAACATTATGTTTTTTTGTTTTCCTCCGGCGTATATTATCAATTGATATACATATCTGCATAAAATGATATTTTTTCATCACATACTACATATGACTTGTAACCTCTTTCATTATACTAGATAAGGCATGTATATTTGAGCCATTTTTTATTTTTTTGTCACCAAAAGATTTTATTATCACCAGAGGACGGACTGTGCCCCTGCCCGCCTTGAAATTTTAATCTTATTGATATATAGTTAGAGTCGGTTAAAGGGCTTGCTCTAGTAGGAATCATTATAGCAGTTCATTTCTCAAAAGCAGCCCTAAAATTTTAAAAGGAGGTTGTTTTTGTATGAACGGTTTGTATTTAGTTATTGTTTCTGCACTCGTGTTCGTACTGGCTTACCGCTTTTACGGCGCCTTCATCGCCGCTAAAGTATTGACGCTGAACCAGTACAAAGTCACGCCGGCATTCCGTTTCGAAGACGGCCACGACTATGTTCCGACGAACAAATACGTCGTATTCGGCCATCACTTCGCAGCTATCGCTGGCGCAGGCCCGCTCGTAGGCCCGGTTATTGCCGCTCAGTTCGGTTATTTGCCCGGCGCGTTGTGGATTCTTATCGGGGGCGTCCTCGCAGGGGCCGTACACGATATGGTTATCCTCTTCGCTTCCATGCGCTATGACGGCAAATCCATCGCCGAAATCGCAAAAGCGCAGATCGGCGACAAAATCGGCTTGGCTACGTCCTTCGCCGTATTGTTCCTGAATATCCTCGCTATGGCCGGTATGGCCGTCGTCGTCGTCAACGCCTTGCACGACAGCCCGTGGGGTACCTTCACCATCGGCATGACGATTCCTATTGCTATTCTCGTCGGCTTGTATCTGCAGTTCCTGCGCCCCGGCAAGATTCAGGAAGCTACGATCATCGGCGTCGTCCTCGTATTGCTCGCCGTCGTCGTAGGCCCGTCCGTCCAGGCTTCGCCGACATTGGCTCCTATCTTTACCATTAGCGCCAGAGGCGTCAGCATCGCCTTGATCCTCTACGGTTTCATCGCCGCTGCCCTCCCTGTATGGCTGCTCCTCGCTCCGCGCGATTATTTGTCCACGTACATGAAGATCGGTACGATCGGCGCCTTGGCCCTCGGCATCATCATCGTCGGCCCGAGCGTTGAAATGCCTGCCGTTACGCAGTTCTGCGCCGGCGGCGGCCCGGTTATTACTGGTCCGGTTCTTCCGTACATCTTCATCACCATCGCCTGCGGCGCTATTTCCGGCTTCCACTGCATGATTTCCACAGGCACGACGCCGAAAATGCTCATGAACGAACGCTCCATCCTCCCCGTAGGCTATGGCGCAATGCTTACAGAATCCTTCGTCGGCATGATGGCTTTGATCGCAGCCTGCGCTCTCCAGCCGGCCGACTACTTCGCTATTAACTCTACAGCCGCTCACTTCCAGGCTCTCGGCATGCAGGTCGTTGACCTCCCGATGCTGAACCAGATGGTCGGCGAAGACGTTGCCCATCGTCCCGGCGGCGCCGTTTCCCTGGCAGTCGGCATGGCTCACATCTTCTCCAGAATTCCTGGCCTCGACCACCTCATGAACTATTGGTACCACTTCTGCATCATGTTCGAAGCATTGTTCATCATGACGATCATCGATGCCGGTACTCGTGTCGGCCGTTACATGTTCCAGGAACTCATCGGCCGCGTATGGCCTAAGTTCGGCGATCCCCATTGGCTCCCCGGCGGCATCATCGCTTCCGCATTAGTATCCGGTGCTTGGGGTTACATCGTACTGCAGGGCAGCTTGTCCACGATTTGGCCTATCTTCGGCGTATCCAACCAGCTGCTGGCTATCATCACCCTGGCTATTTCTTCCGTCGTTATCTGCAGCATGGGCAAAGCCCGCTACGTTTGGGTAACAGGCTTCCCCTGGGCTGTTTTGACGGTCGTTATCTTCTGGGCAGACTTCCTCAACATGTTTGAAATCTATCTGCCTCAGGGCGAAATGCTCATGTTTACCGTTTCGGCCATCATGGCTATCCTGGTAATCATCATCAGCGTCGCTTCCCTCAAGAAGTGCATGTACCTGGCTAAGACCGTTCCTGCCAGCTACGATACTACAGCTACCGTAGAAGCAGAAGAACTGAAGCATTTGGAACAGCTCGTCGCTCAGCAGGACGACGAAGGCGCAAGAGCAAGACGCTTCAAAGAATTGACGATTGCTCATCATTAATTCGAAAATTTGCTTGTCATGTAAAAAGGCTGTCTCGTAAGAGGCAGCCTTTTTCTATATGTGGTATAATGCAGTATACCCCTGGCGGCCTGCTGCCGCAGACTGCCGCACTTTGTACTGCAAGGAGATGTTTTTATGTCCGAATATATCTGCAACGATTGTCCACGGCGCTGCGGCGTCGTCCGCAGCCAATACTACACGCCCCATGCGCCCATGGCCGGCTACTGCCATACATCCCTGCAGCCCGTCGTAGCCAGGGCAGCCCTGCACTTTTGGGAAGAGCCCTGCATCAGCGGCACGCGGGGTTCGGGGACCGTATTTTTTACGAGCTGCAACCTGCGCTGCTGTTTCTGTCAAAACGCCTCTATCAGTACGGGCGGCACGGGCATTCCCATTACGGTAAAGCGGCTGCGCGAAATCTACGGCGAACTTATCGCGCAAGGAGCCCACAACATCAATCTCGTCACCCCGACGCCCTATACCTGGGCTGTCCGGCAGAGCCTGGAGCAGCCCCTGCCCGTTCCCGTCGTCTACAACTGCGGCGGCTATGAAGCGCCGGAAACCATTGACGCCTTACGAGGCAAGGTACAAATCTATTTGCCTGACCTGAAATACATGGATTCGAATCTGGCCAAGCGCTACAGCGGCGCCGCCGACTATCCCCAGGCCGCGGCGGAAGCCATCCTGCGCATGTACGATCAGGTCGGCCCCTACGAGCTTGACGACGACGGCATCCTGCAGAAGGGCGTCGTCATCCGCCACCTCATCCTGCCGGGCTGCGTCGAAAACACCAAGGCCGTCATCGACTGGGTACGAAGCCACTTCGACGACGGACAAGTCCTGTTCAGCCTCATGCGTCAGTACGTCCCCTGCGGCAAAGCCGCCGACTATCCCGAAATCGACCGCTTCCTCACCGACGAAGAGTACGACGAAGCCGAACAGTACCTCTTCGACAGCGGCATCGAAGACGGCTTCGTCCAGGAAAAAGACAGCGCCAGCGACACCTTCATTCCCAGCTTCTGCGGCGAAGGCGTGCTGAAATCGAAAAAAATATAATATCCAAACGCCCAACAAGCAGCATATCCTTATACTGCATCTATTAGAACTTCTTAAACAAACTAAATCGTCCTATACATGAATAAATACAAAAGGGAAAGGCTTCGTCATGCGGATAAAGCCTTTCCCTTAATGTATTTACATGTATAACTAAAAATATTTATTCTTTTATATCAACCCAATATCAACCTAATGCACATTGGATTCATAGGCATTTAGCGCTTTAAAATCCAATGAGAGGTCTTTCTAGTCTCTGAATCACGCTCAATCTTTCCTTGCTGTTTTAAACAAGTCAGCAGCGTCAATATCTTTTCTATTCACCTGCCTTTATCATTTTTTCTAAAAGTAATACGGCGTGACTGTTCGTCACGCCGCAATTACTACGCATTTAACTGTATATCTTTCAGATTATTCTTCCATATCGAACACTTTCCCCGGATTGAGGATCAGATTTGGATCAAAGGCTTTTTTGACGGCTTTCATGAGGGCCAGGGCCGCCGGGTCCTCGTATTTGGCAAAGAGGGACTTGCGCTTTTGGCCGATACCGTGTTCGCCGGAAATCTTGCCGCCCAAGGCATAGACGGCGGCGCAGGCCGCATCTTCAAAGGCGTCTATCTTCGCCGCTTCTTCGTCGGCTGTAAAGCCGCGGCGAAGCACGTCGAGGTGCAGGTTGCCGTCGCCGGCATGGCTGACGCCGCGGAACTGGACGCCCTGCGCCTGCCCGATTCTTTCCAGCTCGATCAGCAGCTTTTCCAGCATATCCGGCGGCACGACGAAATCTTCCATGGCTGCGACAGGACATTCGGCTGCCGACGCTTCCGTAAAGGCCTTGCGGGCGTTCCACACCTTATCGGCGTCGGCGACGAAGATTTCCAAGGCTCCCTGGGCCCGGCAGATTTCATCGACGGCGACGCACATATCGTCTACGTCGTCTTCGCTCTTGCCATCGAGCTGAATGACCATGTAATTGCCCTTGTCCGAGTAGGGCTGCTTTTCGTCGAGGTACTGCTCGACGACGCGAATGACAGCGTTATCCATGCATTCAAGGCACGTCGGCTCGATGCCGGCCTTGGGAAGGGCCGTTACGAGGGACAGGGCGCTTTCCACCGTCGGGAAAACGGCCAGAATATCTACGGTATATTTCGGCAAGGGAACGAGCTTTAAGGTCAGCTTCGTAATGATGCCCAAGGTTCCTTCGGAGCCGATGATGATTTTTTCCAGCGGATAGCCAGCCGTCACTTTTTTCAGCCGGCCGCCGAACTGGGCAATGTCTCCTGTCGGCGTCACGACTTCGATAGCGTATATCTGGTCCCGCGTCGTACCGTACTTCACGGCCCGGTTGCCGCCGGCGTTGGTCGCCGCATTGCCGCCGATAAAGCAGCTGTCGCCGCTGCACGGATCGCCGGCATAGAGCAGGCCCTTCGATTTTGCCAGCGCCTGAAGCTCCGCTGTAATGACGCCGGGCTCGACGACCATGTACATCTTATCGGCGTCGAACTCCAGAATGCGGTTCATCCGTTCCGTACTCAGTATGATGCCGCCGAAATCATTGGTCACGGCGCCGAATTCCAGTCCCGTGCCGGCGCCGCGCGGGACGACGGGAATCCGTTCCCGATTGGCCAATTTCATGACCGCCGCCGTCTGCTCCGCCGTTTCCGGCAGTACGACGGCTTCGGGCAAATGGAAATATTCCCGTTCGACGCCTTCGTCTTTCTCGTAAGGAATCAGCTTATCCTTATCAGTATATACGTATTTTTCGCCGACAATCCCCTTCAATTCTTCTACTAGGGCCGGCGTAAGATGATGATACTCTTTCACTTCGTTCCCTCCCCGAAAAAATAAGCATTTTACGTTATTATACCATATTGACGCCCTATTTTCCCCTTGCTATGATGATGTTAACGACTCCATTCGCATCTTGAGGCTCTTATGACAAAACACGTATTAACGGAAGAATTAATTTACGAGATACTCTCGGTCATCGCCGAAATTCCTGCCGGCTCCGTCGCCTCGTACGGACAAATCGCCCGGCTCATCGGCCGCGACCGCAACGCCCGGCTCGTAGGCAAGGTCCTCTCTATGGCTCACTATTACGGCAAGTACCCCTGCCACCGCGTCGTAAACAGCGCCGGCCGTACTGCGCCGGGATGGGCCAGGCAGCGGGTTCTGCTGGAGCAGGAAGGCGTGCAGTTCAAGCCTAACGGCTGCGTCGACATGAAGCGATATCAATGGGAGTATTAATCAACAGCCTCATCAGCATAAACGAAGGGCTTGCCGCATCCAATACATGAGCGGCAAGCCCTTTGCTGCAGTTGTATTCAATTATAAAAACAGTCCCCGCATAAAGGGCACGAAGAAGGGCTCGTAAATGAGCCGCAGGAAGGCGAATACGGCAAAGCCGATCGTACCGCCGACGAGAGCGCCGTTGATGCGAATCCAGGCCAAATCTTCTCCGACCTTGCTTTCCAGGAAGGCGTTGAACTTCCTCTTGTCGAAGCCCGTCAGCACGTCGCGGACAGCCACGGCGATGAGCGAATGCTCGTGTTCCAGGATGACGTTGCAGGCCCGGCGGATTTGTTCGTCCAGCCAGTCCTTGATTTCCGGATGAGCGCTGCAGTATTCGACGTAGCGCAGGAATTGTTCTTCCAGCAAATCCTTCAGCTCTTCTTTTCCCTTATCGCCCTGGGTAAAGTAGTCCTTGGCCGAACGCTGCGTCGCGCTGAGCCACTTTTCAATAGGCAGGGAATCGACGAACTGATCCTGCCAGTTCTGTACGCCGTAGGCCAGCTGGCCGTTCATCGAATACAGGAACAATTCAAACTTGCGGCACAGCCATTCGCGCTGTTCCCCTTCGGCCTGTTCCCACTGGTCCAGCCAGGAGATAATGCCTTTTTTGATGTCCTTGGCAATTTTCCGCGTGTCGACGACGCCGATAAACTTATTAATCGTAATGATGGATACAGTCGAATGCTTCGATTCTTCCATCCACTGCTGAATAAGCTTATCCAGGAGGGCGTCGAAATCGTCGCTGCGTACCAGCTCGCGGCCCAAGCCGACGGCGTCGTTGAACATATGGCTGTTCGGGTCTTCCAGCAGCGATATGAGGCGATCCTGGAAGAAGCTGACCAACGGCTGCCGCTTCAGGTACTGGCGGATATGATCGGCGATGGATTCCTGCGTGCTGCTCTTCTGGGCGTGGTTATAGGCGCGCTGGGCTACTTCATACAAGAGAGCGCGGAATTTTTCCCGACCGCTGGGGCTGCGAAGCCAGCCGATGAACCGATCCATAAAGGATATCTGATACAGTTTGTCCTGCCACATATTGGGCTGGAGCAGCTTTTCCGAAATGATCTTCGTAATGCTGTCGATAATCTGCGTACGGTTGCGGTACAGCAGCTCCGTATGATAGGGGAAGCCCAGGGGCTTGTCGAACAGCGCCGTAACGGCAAACCAGTCGGCGATACTGCCGATGAGAGCCGACTGAATGACGAAAAACAGCAACTCTTCCCACAAGGTTACGTCGTGGGTATACCACCACCAGAAGATGGCCAGAAAGCAGAGAAAGGACAAGGCCAAAATAGCGTTGGCCCGCTGGCGATATGTCATACTATACGCCTCCTTTCACAGCATACATGACGAGATAGATGACGGCGCCGAGAATTGCGCCGACGAGAGAGCCGTTGACGCGAATCATCTGCAAATCGTACCAGACGCTGCTTTCCAGCTGCTGCGCCAGATAGTTTCCGTCGTATTTCATGATTTCCTGTTCCGCCGTCTTGCCGAACCACACCTGGAGCCGCTTCAATTCACGGGCGGCGAAGGCCAAAGCCGTGCGGTTCATCTGTTCCACTTGATCGGGACTTTGCCGCCACCGTTCCAGCTTGCCGATGACGTATTTCGCCGCGACGGTGCAGACGCGCTTCTGCCGTTCCGGCGTCTGTACGTACCGTTGCCAGGCTTCCTTCGTGTCGGGACGGGTAACCAGGCTCTGATACATGCGGTTCTTGTAGCTGTCGATGCGTTCGTGCCATTCGCCGTTGAACTCGATGCGTTCCGTTTGCTTCCACAAGTAATTGAGGGCCTGCTTGCGCTGCGGCGAATCTTCCCGCTTCGCGTCGTCCAGCAGGCTGAGGCACTTTTCCTGCAGCTTTTCGGCGACGTGCTCCGGCCGGAACATGTCCATCTTGAGGGCCGCCTTGATGGCCCATTCAAAGAGGAAATTCCGTTCAGCATACTGCTGCAGGGACGCTTCGTAAATTTCGCCGATGTACTTTTTCATCGTATCGCTCTTGACGAGTATTTCCAGATGAAGAATCATGAAATCGAGAAAATCCTTCCCCGATTCGCCGCGCAGGCCGATTTTTATGGCCCGGCTCATGATGGGAGCCAAATCGATTTTTTCGATAGCTTGGCCGCCGACGCCGGAAAAGGCCTTGACGACGATTTTCATGTCGACGGTGTACAAAAACGTATTGAGGATTTGTCCAAATACGCGTTCCGCCGACTGAAAGCCCTTCTCCGTATGGAGATACTCAAGAGTCGCTCCCAGTATCGGATGATGCTTCAGCACATTGTACATATTGGGCACCGTCAGGATTTCGCTTTCAATCATGTGACGGGCCATTTCGGCGATCCGCTCCTTGCTGTTCGGAATCAGGGCCGTCTTGAAGGAAATGCCCAAGGGCCGCCGAAACAGAGCCGTTACGGCATACCAGTCAGCCAGGCCGCCGATCAGGGCCGCTCCGGCCAAATGGGTCAATAAGCCGCCCCAGAAAAAATCCTGGAACGGATACGCCAGCAGCAGTATAACCGCCGCCGCCGCCAGTATATAATTGGCAATCTGACTGCGTTTAGGCTGCGCTGCCGTGTGTAATTCAGTCATGCTATACCTCCTCTGCGCTTCCAGTATATGCAGATATTGCTGCCTTATCGAACCGTCGTTTCATCGCCTTTGCGGGCCGGTATCCACAAGGGCACGCCGCCGTGGGCCGCCTTAAATTCAGGCGACGGCGACCAGACCGTTCCAAAATGATGCATAGAAACTAACAGCTTGTTCACATGCACCTTGTCTAAAAATCCTTTTACGCCCCATTCGCGCGCTCCTTCCAGCCGCGCGTCTATGGGGAAAAAGGCAACGTCCACAGACAAGCCGGCCAGCTTTTTCATTTCCCGGTCGAAATTGCCCTTCGCTTCGGCGTTGTTTTCGTCCGTATCGCCCAGCCAATGCCACCAGTTGAGGTCGCCGGCATGGAAGATGGAAAATCCGTCCGTTTCTACCAAAAAAGAACCGCCTTCGTCTGTAGAGCCATACTGGGTAATCGTTGCGTCTTCCATATGTATTGTATCATATAAACGCATAGTTTGCATTTTTTTTACGTCTACATCTTCCAGCGTCACGCCGTCGTTGAGAATATAATGGGCCGTGTGGGCAGCAAAGTCGGCAATGCGGGGATTGAAGTGGTCTTCATGCCAGTGGGTGACGAAAAACCATAGTGGCTTATCCCCTTTCGCATAGGATTCCACCTTTCCTGCCGGATCCTTAAAGTAGTCGAATACCAGCACTTTTGTATCCGTTTCAACGGCAAAGCCGCTGTGGGCTAAAAACGTAATGTTTAATCCTGTCATATCTATTCCTCCTTGCTGTACGTAAATTCCATAGGGATTATCATGAGGCTATTATATTATTATACCATTAATTGCGCCTGTTCTTGAAGGCTTGCAGCGACATTATCTTCATTTTCTCCAGATTTCTCCAACCCATCCTTTCATGGATATGACTAAGAAGAATATGTTTCGTTTTGTTTATGTCCGATTCGCAAAGGCGAGTACCAAAATAGTCATAGATGAGGTATAATAAGAAGTAATGTACTCGTGATTCAGGAGGATTATGGTATGGCTGAAAAAGCACAAATTTTAATTGTCGAAGATGAAAAACAAATTGCTCGTTTTCTTCAGATGGAGCTCGAACACGAAGGCTACGAGTGCGGCATCGAAACGAACGGAGCCGCGGCGCTGGACCGCATCGGCCAGGATCATTTCGATTTGATTTTACTGGACGTCATGCTTCCCGACATCGACGGCCTGACGATCTGCCGCCGGACCCGCGAACTATCCAACGTCCCCATCATGATGCTGTCGGCAAAGGACGACGTCGAAACGAAGGTCGCCAGCCTGGACTTAGGAGCCAACGACTATCTGACGAAGCCCTTCAACAGCAAGGAATTATTCGCCCGCATCCGCGTGCTCCTGCGCGAACGGGACTATAAGCCGGCTGACGAAAACTTCCTGCAGCTCCAGGACATGATGCTGTATTTGGACCGCCACGAAGTCGTCATCGGCACGCAGAAAATCATTTTGACGAAGAAAGAATTTGAACTCTTGTCCTATTTAATCCGCAATAAAAACATCGTGCTGACCAGAGACCGCATCGTAGAAGAAGTATGGGGATACGATTATATTGGCGACACGAACGTCGTCGACGTGTATATCCGCTATATTCGCAGCAAGCTCGGCAAGGAAAAAGGACGGGAATACATTCAGACCATCCGCGGAGTAGGATATGTGGCAAAGGATTAAACAGGCAATACTGCAGCATCCGACCTTCGCGCCCCTGCCGCTCTTCGCCAAAATGGTGCTCCTCTATTCTTCCATCGTATTCTTTATCCTCATCGTCGTATCGGTCATCACCGTCGCCAGCATTCATTACATCATGAACGACTCCATTAAAGAGGATTTGGAATCGAGCGCGCAAAACACCGTAGCCTATTTGGATTCGTACGGCAAAGTCGACTCTTCCGTCTTCGTCCGGTCCAATCTGCCCAATTTCGTTACCCTGCAAATTTACAACGGCGCCGGCAAATTGGTTTTGGATAATTGCCCGACTCATACGATAAAAAAATTGAGCGACCGCCATATCGACGAGGATATTCAGGATAAAACGGTAAACGCCCTGCCGACGACGATACAGGGCAGCGAAACGACGGAGTTTTCCTATTACAAAAAATGGGACGGCGACGACGGCAAGAGCTACTACCTGCGGTTCTCCCGCCAGCCTGATAAGGAAAACGACTTCATTACCCTGCTGTCCAAGCAGCTGCTGGCGTCTATCCTCATCTGCTTGGCCCTGACCGTTCTGACCGGCATGTACCTGATGAAAAAGTCCCTGGCGCCGCTGCGCATCATCAACGACACGCTGGAAACCATCGAGGTCAACCAGCTCGATAACCGCATTACCCTGTCAGATAACCGCAACGAGCTGCACGACTTAGCCGTTACGATCAACCAGGCCTTAGACCGCATCGAATACGGCTATAAACAGCAGCAGCAATTTATCAGCGACGCGTCGCACGAGCTGCGCACGCCGATTACCGTCATCGCCGGCTACGCGGACCTGCTGGACCGCTGGGGAAAAAACGACCCTGCCGTGCTGCAGGAAAGCATTACGACCATCAAGCAGGAAACGGAATACATGCGCCAGCTCATCGAGCGCCTGTTGTTCTTCGCCCGCACGAACAGCGGCACGCTGAAGAAGCACTTCGCCGACATCAACACGGCCAAGCTGCTCCAGGATGTGTACAACGAAGTGACCCTGCTGGATCATGACCATAAAATCACGATTGTGGAAAACGACGAAGCGACGATTTATGCCGAGCCGGGCAGCGTAAAGCAAATGCTGCGAATCTTCGTCGACAACGCAGTCAAATACACGCCTGCCGGCGGAAACATCACCCTGTCCTGCCGCCGCGACGGCGACAACGTATACTATTCCGTATCGGACACGGGCATCGGCATTCCCGAAAAGGATATCGACAGGGTATTTGAACGATTTTACCGCGTCGAACAATCCCGGGCCAAAGAAACAGGCGGCTCCGGCCTAGGCTTATCCATCGCCCAATATATCGCAAAAGGGAATAACGCCGAGCTCTCGCTGAAAAGCAAATTAAATGAAGGAACGACGATTTCCGTTATATTTCCCGTGAAGAAAGAAGAAGAAATAACTGAAGAGTAAAGAGTACCCCCGCTGTCTTATTTGCAGAGACAGCGGGGGTACTTTATGTTTCGCGTCGTGTCATCTTGTTTAGGGTATCGTCATCAAGGCTTCGAATCGGCAGGCTTTGCAGCATAAGCCTATCAGCATTCTATCTTATGTGTCCCGATTCGAAGTAAGCGACTCATTACCGTTTGCGCGTCGCTTCGCTCCTTCAAACGGTGTTCCCTGCTTATGCTTATCCCAGAAACCTGGAAGGATAGGAAGCCGCACATATACAAAAAAAGAACGCATACATGTCGTATACGTCTCCTCCTGGCGGTCGTCGCACCTATCAGTCGGGTCTGCACACATGAATACTTCTTCATGACATGTGCTGCTTACGCACGGACCCGACATAAGTGACTCACACTCGTTTGCGCGTCGCTTTCGCTCCTTCAAACGAGGTTCGCTACTTATCCCAGGGCAGGCCCTGGGTAGATAAGAGGTCGTT
>NZ_SJOT01000034.1:0-19328 GCF_012027795.1 Megasphaera sp. SW808 | reverse complement strand
GGTGAAAAAATTCCTGATCTAGATGAAAATAAGAAGAAAAACACAGTCGTTGTTTTGTAATTTTTGCGAAAAAAGTGTCTTGAAAGAGGCACTTTTTTTGCTTTTCAGACGATTTTTTTCATACTAAAAAGCACGTCGCAGCAAGTGTGCAACGTGCTTTTTAGCAGGTATATTATACCTTAGCGAGAGATATTAGGGAACTACAACCAGTAACGGCAACAGCCGTGGACGGAAAAAGATTATACCTTAGCGAGAGATATTAGGGAACTACAACGTAGAAATGCAACAGGGATTTGACACCCAGATTATACCTTAGCGAGAGATATTAGGGAACTACAACTTTGGATAAATAGTTAAATTAGCAAAATAGATTATACCTTAGCGAGAGATATTAGGGAACTACAACGAAAATTATATGCTGGGCTGGTATTTTGTCATTATACCTTAGCGAGAGATATTAGGGAACTACAACTCGCTGGGGCATATAGATTCTCCAAAGTTTATTATACCTTAGCGAGAGATATTAGGGAACCATGACATATAAGGGGACAGAGTCAAGTTGTTGTGAGTAAATAAATTTATAACTGTGTGAAACTTTTTCTGTAAATAGCTGCTATTGCACTAAATCACAGTGTATGGCTGGCAAGGACTTAGAACCATAAATGGCTATATTAAGCCGTTTTTAGCTTTCATTTGGTTTCTGACGCTTCACAGCGTTACGCGTAACGTCTTCTTTTCTTTATTCTCTTTCTTTTTATATTTTTTCTGTCTTATTTTTTATTTAGTGTATTTTCTTTTTTTTTGATGAATCGTTTTTGCTTTGCGTTTTATGCAAGTTTAGCAAAGGAGGAAATAAATTCGGCCCTTCATGTCCCTTACTACTATAGAGAGCTGCGAAGGGAGAGGTGCAGACATGAAGGCGCTGCGATGGTTTCAGACAAAGGTTGGGTTATTTCAGGACCCGCGGATGATGTATTTGCTGAGTCAGCCTCATGGCGATTCGTATTTCGTCATTTGGTTTTATCTCAAGGATTTGGCCGGCATGATCAACGACGACGGCTACATATACGTATCGGAGGGCCAGGCTATGCCGACGGAGCTGCTGGCTCGTCAGCTGCGCCGCCGCAAGGCTTTTGTGGAACGGGTGCTGGACGTGTTTGAGCAGATTGACCTCATCAGCCGCGATGAAACGGGGCTGATCCGCATCGTGCCTTGGGATGAAATTCAGAGCTTTTCCCGCGACGAGAAGAAGCGCAGCGACGCCCGAGACCGCATGAGACGGTATCGCCAGCGGCAGCGGGAGGGACAGGCGAAGGCAGCAGCTTGCGCTTCCCATAATGAAATGGCTGGCTGTATGTCCGAAGAGAGACTGCAGGGCGTCAATGGGCAGGCCTGTGAAACGGGATATACTGCGCCGTATGGCAGAGCTGAATTATATTGCGTTCGGTATGATGAACAGGTTGGGGCTATGCTTGACGAGAAAGTACATGGTGTTGATAAGCCAACACCTGAAACGGAACCTGCTGCATCGTACAGCGAGATGACTATGGGGTGCTTTCGGCATGGTGAGAAGGATATCCTTGTGACCGATAAGAAAAGGCTGCGTGTCCATGGACAGGCACAACAAACGGGATATACCGTGCCGTATGGCAAGGCTAAATGGGATTGTGTTCAGCATGGCGAACAGGTTGACCGTATGCTTGGTGAGAAAATGCAGAGCATCAACGCTCCAATACCTGACACGGAACATACTGCATCGTACGGCAGGGCTGCTGTGGATTATCCCCGAAATGGCATGAAGACCATCGCTGTGACCGATAAGAAAAGACTGCGTGTCCATGGACAGGCACAACAAACGGGATATGCCGTGCCGTCTGGCAAGGCTGACTTACATTGTGTTCAGCATGGTGAACAAGTGGGTATTCTGCTTGACGAGAAAATGCAGAGCATCAACGAGCCAATACCTGCAACGGAATACGCTGCACTATGTGGTGGGGCTGATCTGACCTGCACACAGCTTTCCGAAAGGCAGGAACTCGCGGCGTATGATGGGGACGACATAGACGGAATACAGGGAGAGGAAGGGGCCGAAGGAGTAGCGGATGTAACAGAAGACTGGGCATATACGCCAGGGGCAGATTCTGCCGCAGATTATCCCGATGAGGGGCGGGATACCTGCAGCGATAGGGAGGAGCCGTCGTCTCCGCCGGGCGGCAAGGCCCTCCTGTATTACGAAGCCTTGTTCGGCAAGGCCGACAGGCAGACTGCAGAAGCCTTGCAGGGGTTGGCGCGGTGCTGGGGCGACGAGGCTGTCTGCCGGGCCGTTTGCATTGCTTTGAAGAAGGGCGAGTCCAGCATCCCGTATATCCGCGCCGTATTGGTTCACTGCAAGGGGAATCCCCGCCATGATACGGCGCCCAGTCCGTACGAGAACGAAAGGTCTATGCCTTCCGGCCAGGGCGGACTCCGCCATATCAGCGATATGAACTGGGGCAGCCTGGACGTCAGCTTAGGCGAAGGCATTTGTCCCGTGTATGAAGCGCTGCCATAGGCATAATGGCTAAAGGACGGACCGCAGATTCAGGTTAGCAAGACGTCTGAAAATCAGAATCTACAGGTTCTGACAGCGTTAGGATACGGGTAAAAAAGTATAAACTCATGGCGGGGAAACGTTGTTATTCAAAAATTAAAGAATAATAGAGCAGCGCAGCGCTGCTCTGCCGGTACCGTCATGCCGCCTATGGCCTATATGACGCAGCCCATAGCGATAAATACTGCGCGTAATGGGGAAAGCGTATACACGCAGCAAAGCAGCGGTGCTCGTACATTATGAAGGAAATACCGATACAGCAAGGCGGATATCGAAGCAAAAATACTTGCAAAAACGCTATTCTTTTAGACGGCGTAAAATAATTGCAGAAAAACTTTAGTGTACAAACGTAAAGCATATAATGTAACGGTAATGCGCGTTGGCGTGTTGCTGCATATTGTCTATGATGCGAACCATAGCAGCAATAGATTGAGGAAATTATCAAAAAATTCCTGTCAAAACGATACCCACAACAACGTTACCCTATCATTTTTTTGCTTTTTTACTAGCCAAACAGTTTGCCGATTGTTACAATAAACAGTAAAAGCAACATATCATAATATTTGCGAGGCGATATCTATGAGTTTGGCTACGGAAAAAGAATTTAAAAATATTCACGAGTTCATTGAGCGGCGATTGGGCGGTCGGAAACCGGTGTCCGACGAAGAACTGAACGAGCTGATTCAGGAATATATGGACCAGACGAATACTATGCTGGAAGCACAGGAGCCGCTGACGGAGGAAACGGCGGAAGACGTATTCGACTGGTTAGAGCTGGCCGGACGAGCCAGGAGCAAAAAGGTGCAGAGACGGTATCTGGAAAAGGCGAAGGAACTGGAGCCGAAAAATCTGGACGTATTGTCTGCCCTGCTGTTTTTGGACAAGCGGGCCTATCATGAGTATCTGCCCGACGTTGAACGGCTGCTGGCTCTGGGCAAGGAAGATCTGCGGGAGCGGAAGATTTACCAGCAGTCCGTAGGCGACTTTTATCAGGTTTTGGAGACGCGCCCGTATATCCGGCTTATGCATATGTATATGTTTCTGCTGCAGCAGTGCATGATGCTGCGGAAGGCCATCGCCGTAGGCAAGGAAATTTTAAAATTAAACTGCAGCGATAATCTGGGCGTCCGATATACGCTGATGCACTTGTATGTCTATATGGAAGACGAATACAACGCCCTGAAGTTGATGCGTCAATTCAAGGAAGTCGACGATTCGGCCGGATTTCAGCTGCCTCTGGCGCTGCTGTATTTCCAAGAGGGGAAATCAGAGGAAGCCAAAGGCGTATTGAAACGATTGAGCACGACGTACCGCGGGTTCCGATCGTTCCTCAAGGATGCGGCGGAACTACGGCTGCTCGATGAATCCGAATATATAGATGAATATCAGCTGTATACGGAAAGCGAATTAGTCAGCTGCTATCAGGAAAACTTGTTCCTGTGGGATTCGCGGCAGGAATTTTTCCAGTGGGCCCGGAAAGCGATGACGCCGCCCCGGAAGAAGAAAGAGCAGACGACGACGTAATGATGCATAGGGAGCAGTCCGGCTGGCAGCGGCCGGGCTGTTTTGCTATGGATAGGATTGTATCAAAAAAAGTTATTTGACTTTTTGACCAATTGGCCGTTTTTTGGCCTAAAATCATTGACAAATACTTGCAATCATGCTATCTTTTATATAGTCATTAGCACTCAAATTGCATGAGTGCTAATTAATAAGTCAAATGAGCAGAAGCAGAGGTGATGCATATGGATTTGGATGAGAGAAAACAAAAAATATTGCAGGCCATCATTCAGGACTATATCACTTCTGCCGAACCGGTCGGTTCGCGGACTATCGCCCGAAAGTACAATTTAGGCGTCAGCGCCGCGACGATCCGCAATGAAATGTTTGATTTGGAAATGCTGGGCTATTTGGAACAGCCCCACACGTCGGCCGGACGGATTCCGTCCATCAAGGGCTATCGGTTTTACGTCGACTGCCTGCTGGAGCCGACGCAGATTTCCGAAGAAGAAAAGCGGTTCGTCCAGTCCTGGTTCCACGATAAGATGAACAACGTCGATCAGATATTCCAGTCGACGGCCAAGGTCTTGTCCAAGATCACCCACAACGTGACCTTGGTCATGGCGGCGCAGCAGGTGAGCTCGAAGCTGAAGTACATCCGCTTCCTGCCCCTGGATTTCCGGCGGGCCATCATGATCGTCGTCACCGATTCGGGCCAGATCGAGAACTGCATTTTCCCGAAGCCCGAAGATACGGACGTAGACGAGCTGAACGTTATCGCCGAAAAGCTGACGCATTACCTGGCTGGCCTTCCCGTGAGCCGCATAAACATGGAAATGCTGGAGCAGTTTCACGAATCCATCGTCGGCGACCTGGAGCTGTACCGGCTGGCCTTCCGGTCTATCCATCAGGCCTTCCGCAGGGAGCAGCAGCTGTACAAGGGCGGGGCCATGGAGCTCTTAAACAAGCCGGAGTTCAAAGACGTAGCGAAGGCGAAAAACTTGTTCACCATGCTGGAGGAACAGGACGTCATGGCCAATCTGTTCAGCGACGGCGGCCAGGAGCCGCAGAAGACCGTGACCGTGCGCATTGGGGAAGAAGCCAACCTATCTCCTATCAACGATTGCAGCATTATCGAGGCGACTTTCAAGGCAGACGACGTCGTCCTCGGCAAGATTGCCGTGCTGGGGCCGACGCGCATGGAATATGCCAAGATCATCGGTCTCCTCGATTTTATGAAGCAGCATGTGACGAATATTTTAGAGCATTATCACGATGACACATAGGAGGTTTTCATACAGATGAGCAAAGATAAAGACAAGAAGCGCGAACAGCAGGCCGCCGAGGAAGCGGCAGAAGCTGAAAAAGCAGAAGTAAACGAAACGGCCGAAGCTGCTCCGGCGGCAGATGAAGAACAAGCGGCAGAAGAAACCGCTTCGACCGATGCCAAAGCAGAAGCAGCTGTTGCGGAAATGCAGCAGCGGTATATGCGCCTGCAGGCCGACTTCGCCAATTTCAAAAAGCGGACGGCCGGCGAAAAGCTTCAGATTTCTGAAGTCGTAAAAATGGAAGTCCTGCAGAACGTCCTTCCCGTCGTCGACAACTTCGAACGGGCCCTGCAGGTGCCGCAGGACAAGCTGACGGACGAGCTGAAATCCTTCGTAGACGGCTATGAAATGATTTATAAACAGCTCATGACCGTCCTGGAAAAGGAAGGCGTTGTAAAAATCGACGCCGTCGGCAAGCCCTTCGACCCGAACTACCATCAGGCAGTCATGCGGGTGGCCAGCGACGAATACGACAACGACGTCGTCGTGGAAGTGCTGCAGGAAGGCTATTTGCTGGGCGACAAGACCTTGCGTCCGGCTATGGTAAAAGTTGCATTTAACGGTTAATCATCGTAGAAACATATTGAGGAGGAATTCATCATGAGTAAAGTAATTGGTATTGACTTAGGTACGACAAACTCTGTTGTAGCTGTTATGGAAGGCGGCGAACCGACCGTCATCACGAATACAGAAGGTTCCCGTTTGACGCCGTCTGTCGTAGGCTTTTCCAAGACAGGCGAACGCCTCGTAGGCCAGCTGGCAAAACGTCAGGCCGTTTCCAATCCGGAAAACACGATTTCTTCTATTAAACGTCACATGGGCGAAAGCTATACCGTCGACATCAACGGCGAAAAATACACGCCCCAGCAGATTTCCGCTATGGTACTGCAGAAATTGAAGGCCGACGCTGAAAGCTATTTGGGCGAAAAAGTAACCCAGGCGGTCATCACCGTTCCGGCTTATTTCAACGACTCCCAGCGTCAGGCTACGAAGGACGCCGGCCAGATTGCAGGCCTCGACGTGCTCCGTATCGTCAACGAACCGACGGCGGCTGCCTTGGCATACGGCCTCGATAAGGGCGGCGAAGGCAAGATTCTCGTATTCGACCTCGGCGGCGGTACCTTCGACGTATCTATCCTCGAACTGGGCGACGGCGTCTTCGAAGTTAAGGCTACCAACGGCGATACGCACCTCGGCGGCGACGATTTCGACAACGCTGTCATGAACTGGATGGTCAGCGAATTCAAGGGCCAGACGGGCATCGACCTCTCGGCCGACAAGATGGCTGAACAGCGCTTGAAGGAAGCTGCAGAAAAAGCGAAAATCGAACTGTCTACGGTTCTTTCGACGAACATCAACCTGCCGTTCATCACGGCTGACGCTACGGGCCCGAAACACCTCGACTTGACCTTGACGCGCGCTAAATTCAACGAATTGACGGAAGACCTCGTACACCGTACGATGGAACCGACGAAGAAAGCCATCGCCGATTCGGGCTTCACCATCGACGAAATCGACAAGATCATCCTCGTCGGCGGCTCCAGCCGTATTCCTGCCGTACAGGATGCTATTAAATCCATCCTCGGCAAGGAACCGAGCAAGGGCGTCAACCCCGACGAATGCGTCGCTATCGGCGCAGCTATCCAGGCCGGCGTTCTCGTAGGCGACGTCAAAGACGTACTGCTCCTCGACGTAACGCCCTTGTCCCTGGGCATTGAAACGCTGGGCGGCGTATTTACGAAGATTATCGAACGGAACACGACGATTCCGACGTCCAACAGCCAGGTATTCTCTACGGCCGTCGACAACCAGCCCTCCGTCGACGTACACGTCCTGCAGGGCGAACGCGAAATGGCTGCCGACAACAAGACACTGGGCCGTTTTGAACTGTCCGATATCCCAGCAGCTCCGCGCGGAGTACCCCGCATCGAAGTTACCTTCAACATCGACGCCAACGGCATCGTAAACGTTTCGGCTAAAGACCTCGGCACGGGCAAGGAACAGAAGATTACCATTCAGTCTTCGTCGGGCCTCGATAAGAGCGAAATCGACCGCATGGTCAAGGAAGCTGCGGCTCACGAAGCAGAAGATAAGAAACGGAAGGAACTCATCGAAGCGAAGAACAACGCCGACTCCCTGATTTATCAGGCTGAAAAGACGATTAAAGACCTGGGCGACAAAGCCGACGCTTCCAAGGTTTCCGATATTAAGAGCAAGATTTCCGATTTGAAGGAAGCGATGAAGAGCGACGACCTCGACAAGATTAAATCGGCTTCTGAAGCCGTCACGAAACCGCTCTACGACCTGACGAGCGAAATGTACAAGCAAGCCGGCGCGCAGCAGCAGGCTCAGCAGGGCCCGGCCGGCGCAGGCAGCGCTCAGGGCGGCGCGCAGCAGAGCGCCCAGGGCGGCGAAAAGGTAGTCGACGCAGACTATAAAGTAGTAGACGACGACCAGAAGTAAGGTAGATAAGAGGGGTTGCCCATATGAGTACGAAACGAGATTATTACGAAATCCTCGGCGTTCCTAAAGACGCCAGTGACGCAGAGATCAAAAAGGCTTTCCGCAAGTTAGCCATCAAATACCATCCGGATAAAAACCGGGACGACCCCAAAACTGCCGAAGAAAAGTTTAAGGAAGTCAACGAAGCTTACCAGGTCTTGTCCGATAAGAACAAGCGCGCCCAATACGACCAGTTCGGCCACGCCGCCTTTGAAAACGGCGGCGCCGGCGGTCCGGGCGCAGGCGGCTTCGGTGGGTTCGGCGGCTTTGGCGGATTCGGTCAGGGCGGCGGGTTCGGCGGCTTTGAAGACATCTTCGCCGATTTCTTCGGCGGCCAGGGACGCCGCCAGTCGGCAAACGGCCCGCAGCGCGGCGCAGACCTGCGTTTCGACGTGGATATTTCCTTTAAGCAGGCCGCCTTCGGCACGGAAATGGAAATCCAGGTCCCGAAGGATGAAACGTGTGACCGCTGCAACGGCAGCGGCGCCGAACCGGGCAGCGACGTAGAAACGTGCCCCGTCTGCCACGGCACAGGCCAGCAGCGCGTCGTCCAGAACACGCCCTTCGGCCAGATGGTCAACGTCCGCACCTGCTCGCACTGCGGCGGCACGGGCAAGATCATCAAGAAGAAGTGCACGAAGTGCCACGGCGACGGCACGGTCAAGGTCCGCAAGAAACTGAAAATCAAGATTCCTGCCGGCGTCGACGACGGAGCCCGTCTCCGCGTAGCCGGCGAAGGCGAACCGGGCGTACGCGGCGGCGGCCACGGCGATTTGTACGTATACATCTTCGTCCGCCGGGACCCGCAGTTCACGCGGGAAGGAAATGACATCCTGTCGCAGGAAACGATTTCCTTCGCTCAGGCGGCCTTGGGCTCGACGATCCGCGTCGACACGCTGGATGGCAAAATCGAGCTGAAAATTCCTGCCGGCACGCAGACCGGTACGGTATTCCGCATCCGCGGCAAGGGCGTGCCCGTCTTGGGCGCGAAGGACCGCCGCGGCGATCATCACGTACAGGTCACTGTAGCCGTACCGAAGAAGCTGAACGCCAAACAGAAGGAATTGCTGAAGGAATTTGCCTACGCAGGCGGCGAAACCTGGGTGGGGGAGCCTAAGCCGGCCCAGACATCGCCGGAAGGTTCCAAAGAAAAATCTAAGGGCAAAAAAGGCTTTTGGAGCAAATTAAAAGAAGAACTTTGAAGATAAGGGAGAACATTCGATGAAATGGAATGAAATCGATTTGATTGTTTCCCCAGAGGCCACCGATTTGGTGGCCCTTCTTTTATATGAATGCGGTGGCAGCGGCTCGATCATCCACGACGACGAAGCCGACGAGCTGGGCCGCATCCGTATAACGGCGTATTTCCCGCCGGAGCAGAAGGACGCTGTGGAAACGGTACGAACGCATATGAGGGAGCTGGCCCGCCGCGACGCGGCATTAGGCAAGTGGCAGATCCGGACGAACCTGACCGACGACACGGACTGGCTCTATTCCTGGCAGGCCTATTTTCACCCGAAGAAGATATCGGAGCATTTCTGGGCCGCACCGGCCTGGGAGCCGGCTGAGCCGGGCGAGGGCGAAGATGTCGTAGTCATCGAGCCGGGACTGGCCTTCGGCAGCGGCTTCCACGACACGACGTGCATGTGCGTCCAGTATTTGGAACAGGCCGTCAAGCCGGGAGACGAAGTATTTGATATCGGCACGGGAACGGGCATCTTAGCCGTGGCGGCGGCCAAGCTAGGCGCAAAGCACGTCGTCGCCGTCGATTTCGACGAAAAGGCCGTATCTCAGGCCGTCATCAACGCCAACCTGAACAACGTGAGCGACGTCGTCGACGTGTACAACAGCGATCTCTTGGCCGCTGTATCGGCTGAGGGCAAAAAGGCCGACGTCGTCGTGGCCAATTTGGTGACCAACGCCGTCCTGGCCTTGCTGCCGACTCTGCCGCCGTACATGGAAGCAGGCGGCGTCCTGATTGCCAGCGGCATCATTGACGAGCGCATCGGCGAGGTACGCCGCGCCGCAGGGGAAGCAGGCTTTGCCTGGGAAGACGAATGCCTGCAGAACGGCTGGTACGCCGTGCGCATGAGGAGACTATAATGCGGAAACTATTTACGGATTTTCCCATTTGCGGGAACTTTGAGCTGTCGGCTGACGACGCCCGCCACGTCCTCGTCGTCCTCCGCCATACGGTGGGGGACACGCTGGCTGTGACGGACAGCACGGGCGCAACGTACGAATGCGTCATCACGGCCGTGCAGGGCCATTCGGCTATGCTGACGCCGGCGAAAAAGCTGTCCGACGGCGACGAGACGGCCGGCGAGGTCGTCCTGGCGGCGGGGCTTTTGAAGAGCGACAAGTTCGACTGGGTCGTCCAAAAGGCGACGGAGCTGGGCGTCAGCCGCATTGTTCCTGTACAAATGGAAAATTGTGTAGTAAAATTAAATGAAACTCGCCGTCAAAGCCGGCGGGAACGGTGGCAGCGCCTGGCCCTGGAAGCGGCGAAGCAGTGCGGCCGCAGCGACGTGCCGCCTGTAGAGGACGTCGTCGAGTTCCAGGCTCTGGTGGACCAGTACGGCCATGAGCGGTTCGTCATTCCCTACGAACGGGAAACGGCCCCGCTGGCCGACGTATGCAGCCAGATCCGCACGGGAAACGTCGTGCTCTGCATCGGCCCCGAAGGCGGGTTTTCACCGAAAGAAATACAATACGCCGAGGCGCACGCCGCCTGGTGCCGTACCGTTTCCTTAGGGCCCCGCATCCTGCGGGCCGAGACGGCGTCGCTGGCAGCCCTGGCGATTGTCAAATACGAAAGAGGATTTAAATAATGGCGACTATTGCTTTTGCGACGCTGGGATGCCGCGTCAATCAATACGATACGGACAGCATGCGCGGCCTGTTTTTGGCCGAAGGCTTTGCCGACGCCGATTTTAACGACGCCGCCGACGTGTATGTCATCAACACCTGCTCGGTAACCCAGATGGGGGAAAAGAAATCGCGGCAGCTCATCCGACGGGCGAAAAAGCGCAATCCTAAGGCTGTCGTCGTCGTGACGGGCTGCTACGCCCAGCTCGATCCGGAGCTGTTGGCGGCTATGGACGGCGTCGACGCCGTCGTAGGCACCAATGAAAAGAAGAATATCACAGCCATCGTCCGAAAGCTGCTGGGACGTGAAGCCGACGGGACGATACAGGCCGTGCACGACGTCATGAAGGGCGACGAATTCGAGGAAATTCCCCTCTATCCGTCGGCAGTGGAGCATACGCGGGCCGACCTAAAGATTCAGGAAGGGTGCAATAATTTCTGTACCTACTGCATCATACCGTACACGAGGGGCGGCTTGAAGTCGCGCCGGCCCGACGCCGTCATAGCCGAGGCGCAGCGCCTCATTTCCTACGGCTTTAAGGAGCTCGTCCTGACGGGCATTCACTTGGGCGCATACGGCAAGGACCTGCCGGAACGGCCGACGCTGGCCCTCATCCTGCGGCGTCTCCTGGACGAGACGGACGTGCAGCGCATCCGCATGGGCTCCGTCGAATCGCTGGAAGTAGACGACGACCTCATCGAGGTCATGAATTCATCCGACCGCATTTGCCCGCACCTGCACCTGCCCCTGCAGTCCGGCTCCGACGCCATCCTGAAGGCTATGAACCGCCAGTATACGAAGGCTGAGTACAAAGGCTTGATTGCCGAGCTGCGCAGCCGCATTCACGGCCTGACCATCTCGACGGACTTGATTTTAGGCTTTCCCGGCGAAACGGACGAGCTGTTTCAGGAGACGATGGAAACGCTGGAAGAACTGAAATTTTCCCATATCCACGCCTTTCCCTATTCGCAGCGGCCCGGCACGCCGGCGGCAGCCATGGCGAACCAAGTCGATCCGCAAATAAAGAAAGAGCGCGTCGAAATCGTCAACGCTTTGTCGGCCCGGCAGAAGGACGAGCTCCTGTCCCGGATGGTCGGCAAGACCGTCCATGTCCTCATCGAGCGGCAGGACGGCACGAAGGGCGAAGGCTTTTCGGAAAACTACGAACGGGTCTGCGCGGAAGGCCTGACGGAACCTTGCGAAGGCGCAATCGTTCCCGTCGTGCTGGACCGGGCGGACAACCATATACTTTACGGTACATTAAAGGAGGATGCTTAACATGGAAGACTGCTTATTCTGCAAGATCATCAAGGGAGAAATCCCCAGTACGAAGGTGTATGAAGACGATAACTTTTTCGCTTTCAAGGACATTGCGCCTGTCGCGCCGGTACACGTCCTGGTCATTCCGAAAAAGCACGTCGCCAGCATTGCGGCTCTGACGGAAGACGACGCCGACGTAGCCGGCAAGATGCTCTTCGCCATCCAGAAGGTCGCCCAGGAACTGGGACTGGACAAAGACGGCTACCGGGTCATTTTCAACACTGGCGAAAAGGCCGGCCAGACGGTACATCACATGCATGCCCATATCTTAGGCGGCAAGGAAATGGCTTGGCCCGGCGTATAAGCGATGGAAGAAGATATGTCGAAACGGCCGCGCCCTGCCGGCCGTCCTAAGAAAAAGAGAAAGCTGCCCCATGTGTCACTGCGCGGCGGTTCAGGCATCCGTATCATATCCATTGCGATACTTGCCGCCGTCATGGCCTTTCTCATACTAAAAGGAGTATAAGCATGGCAACAGCCTGCGCAGTGAAAGCGATTGCTTGGCGGCGCAGGCTTTTTGTATTAGTGATATCCGCCGGCGTATTCGCGTCGGCAGAACGAGGTGCGTCGTATGATAATGAAAAGCCGCAGCCGTATCCTATGGGGCTGTCTCTGTGCCGTCGGCTGCGAAACCCTATTCGGCCTGAGCTATATCTGTACCAAGGAGGCGACGCAGGCCGCCAGCGCCCTGACATTGCTGGGATGGCGGTTTTTCGTCGCCGCTGCGTTCATGGCCCTGTGCGCCGCGTCGGGAAGGGTGCAGGTGCGCTGGAAAGGAAAACCAAGGAAGCCCCTGCTGGCCGTGGCCCTCTGCAATCCTGTCGTCTATTTTGTCGCCGAGACCATAGGCATCAGCCGGACGACGGCCTCGGAAAGCGGCGCCTTTTTGGCCTGCATTCCCGCCGTGTCGCTCCTGGCCTCGACGCTGCTGCTGGATAAATCGCCGCAGAAGCATCAGGTCGTCGGCATTGCCGTGACCCTGGCCGGCGTCCTCACGGCAGTCCTGGCAGCCGGCGCGTCGGCGAGCTTTTCTCTTTCCGGCTACGCTGTCCTGACGATTGCCGTCCTGTCTTATGCCCTGTACAGCGTATCTGTCGAAAAGGCCGCAGCTTATACGGGGGCAGAGCTTACGGCGGCCATGATGGCGGCCGGCGCGGCCGTATTTATTCCCTTGGCTCTCGCCGAAGGATGGCATGCGGAGACGCTGGCCTATAGCCTGTATCTTCCTCTGACTAATACAGCTTTTCTTGCCGCCGTTTTGTATCAGGGCGTCGGCTGTTCCGTCCTAGCCTTCTTCTTGTCCAATATAGCCATCGCCAGCATCGGTGTAAACCGCACGGCGTCATTCATCGGCATTTCCACCGTCGTATCCATCGTCGCCGGCGTGACCCTGTTGGGCGAGACCTTTTCCCTGACGCAGACCATCGGCGTCGCCGTTATATTGTCCGGCGTGTACATCGCCAATGCGAACATCGGAAAATCTAATGGGATGTAACCAACAAAATACCTCTTGCCTGTCCATGAAATATCACGATTTGCTCTCTCGGCAAAAAAAATATTTCATGAACAGGCATTTTTTTACATATATTTTTTCCCTTTGTCAGCTTTAAATTCAATATAAAAACGGGGGGATTGATGGTAACGATAAAATAGCCTGTTCCCGAATTTTATCGGGGTGGCCTGAGGATAAAAGTGTCATTAAATTTATTAGAAATATTGCCGAAATACATAATATTTTAATTAAATAATAAATAATACGTAAAATAATAACAAGGCAGGGGATATTGATTTTATTTTAGTAAAGTGATATATTGAAAACTATAAAAGGGGGTGAAAGATATGTTCTCTAGCTTGAACCGTTGGAATAACAGGGTGAATACATCCTGGGATATGAACGCAAATACATATACGGGGGGGGGGTACCATTATAGCCATAAATATGCATTCGTCCCGTATACAGTACTGACGACGACTATCCGGGGATTCGTGCGCCCTGTTATGCATCATAGCGTGTGTTTTAGGCAGCATAGGTTTATGCTGTCTTTTTTGCGTGTCTGCCTTGGCTGGAAGCAGGCCGGACGGTATATGGCTGCTGGAGACGGTAAGGTCAGCCTATGAAACGGCCGGCTGTATGCCCCATCTGCGGAAAGGATTTCCTGGCCGACAGGGCGACGCAGAAATACTGCAGCTCTTACTGCCGGCGGTACGCCCACCGGCACGGCGCGAACAACCACGTGCGGCCTCCCAAAGACGCCGAGGCCCTGCGCAGCTTCCGCTGCATCAAGTGCGGCCGCCTCGTGCGGGTCACAGAGCTGACGGACCGGCGGACCAAATTCTGCTCGGCCCATTGCGAGAGGCTCTATTGGAAGCACTCTAAAAAGGTAACGTCCGTAGTCATCCGGCGAGCCTTTCGCTGCCGCAACTGCGGCGCCCTCGTCGAAGTGAGCGAGGCCAAGGACAGGCGGACGACCTTCTGCAGCCTGGCCTGCCGCGAGAAATGGTTTTCCCTGCACAGAAAAAAGTAAAACACGCGAAGCCAAGTATGAATACAAGGAGGAAACACATATGAACCGGATATATAAGTAATTGAGGAATATAGCTAGAATGCGGGATAATGCCTATGCTGTATTCGCTTAAAATGCCTTTTTCGCAGATTTAAGCACTTCATAAGCACTAAGATTCTGTTTAGTGTACTAAAGACTTTTGACCTTGTTGTCTTCAAGGCGAATCAGATTTCCTTTAGTGTAGTAAAAAGAATCTTATTCAAGGATGTCGTCCATGAGTGTACTTGACTCCTCATCCAGAGACGGCATATAATTCACATACAGGTCAAGAGTGGTAATGATGTCTTTGTGTCCTAATCGTCTGCTCAAGACCTTAATATTGACTCCCTTTGCCAAAAGCTGTGTTGCATGGTAGTGTCTGAAATCATGGAAGGTGAACTTCTCCGGGAAACCTAAGTCGATGCAGGTCTTCTTTATGGTGTTCGTGGTCGTGAAGGATAGAGGGCTGTTTGTCTGGGGGTTGTAGAAGATATACTCCGACACCCTCGGGATTGTCTCCAAGACATCCAGCAGCTTTTGACTGATATAGATTGTCCGATAGCTTGACTCCGTTTTCAGTGGCGCATCTATTTCGGACGTAGTAACCTGACTATCCACCTTGATGGTCTTTTTCTTTGTGTCTATCTTCGACCACTTGAGACCGAAGATTTCACCTCGCCGCATCCCCGTCATGATCGCTGTGACAACCAGTGGATAGAGGCGCAGAGGTGATGTCTCTTTAAGGGTGGCTAGTAACTCCTTCATCTTTTCCTCAGATGGTAGCGGAAACTCAGCCTTCCTTCTCCTTTCCTTGATGGTAAAGGTGGAGAAGGTGAGGGGATTCTCCGTGAGTATTCGCTTCCGTATCAGATAGTTAAAAATCGTGCTTAATCGCTGTTTTATGGCCCGTAACGTATTAGGGGCGAGACCTTGTTCTTGTCCCTTTATTAAAAGGTTATCACAGGTGTCTCCCGTAATATTAACGAGACACAAGTGACCAATATAGGGGTAGATGTGCTTCTTGTCCATCTTCTTATACTGGTTCACAGTTCCTTTTGCAAGATGAGTGTTTGTCTTGTACCATTCCTCGGACATTTCCTCGTAGGTCTTCTTTTCCAGTGATGCTTTCTTTTCCTCAGGAGCCATGACATTGTAGGTCAAGCGAAGTTTGGCTGCTTTGTCCAGCAGTTCGTCTTTTGTGTCTGCTGTGACGGATTTACGCAGCTGCTTCTTGTCGATGCTGGTTCCAATGGTTATGGTCATCTTGTACCGGCCATTAGGGAGCACCTGAATGCTTCCTTCTCCTTTTGGCCTTCTGGTTGTCTTTTTGGTTTTTGCCATCCTACCAACTCCTTTCAAAGTTAAAAATTGTGAAAAATCTGTGAGCACATATATAGGCAGTCGCCGAACGCCGCTTCCCCCGTCTGGGTGCGTCTTTGACTGTTTGACCATTGATTATATGTCATTACTGAATCCTATACGATTACATCACATCATAGACGGCCTAGCAAGTCAATGCCTGCTGCTGTCGTCTATATCATCCTTATACAATCAAACACCAGTATTTACCTACATCGCCGGGCGTTGCGGTGCTTATCTAGTGCTAGTGTATCATGACGGGCTGGACATGTCTAATCCATATTTTAAATGGTACACACGGGTACGTGTAAGTTTGGCAACTGGTATACTAGTGTAGAAGTATTTTTATTGGTACTAGGATAGTGGTACTGGGTACCAGTGTTTTAGTACCGTTGAAAAAATCAATCCCTACAGAATAGACAATACTGCCTTATTATAGTATAATTGGTATAAATAATCAATATAGAAAAGAGCTGATACAATGACAAATGAAGAATATAGAAGAAATAAAAGGCTAGAAGAAAAAGAAAAACTAGAAGAGATTTTCAGTTATTTCTTAGTAGCTTCTTTCATCGGCGGCGGTGCTAGTCTTACTGGTTTTATCTTTGGTGGCGTTGACACTCTAAAAGATGTACTAAAAATGTTTATGATTGTGTATTTTATTGCCTTTGCTGTTTATATCGGCAGTAAAACGCATGTACTCGCTGCCGTACTTTTTATAGCTCTTGTCTGGATTTTATGTGATTATGTCTTTTAGAATAACAAATAAAGCCTATCAATTAAGATAGGCTCTTTTTTTTGTGTCTTTAATTATAAGTATATTTCTCAATCCATTTTCTTAATAAATCACTTGCATTTACTGAATACTTATCACATTTTTCTTGAAAATCCTCTTTTAACTGTTGCGTCACACGTAAGCGAATTACTGCGCTTTTTACTTCCTTTTCTTTTTCCATTGTCTCACCTCTTTTATATTATATATTGTACCTACATTGTACCACGAAAAGAAAATTTTGAAAAGTTGAAAAAAGTGCTTGACAATCGTAGCTACACGTAGTAACATATAGACAACGAAAGGACGTAGCTACATAGAGCTACAAAATAAAATGTAGCTACGTGAGATCACAAAAAAGAGAAGGGGACGGATAAAATGACAACAACAACAACTCAACACGAACAACACATTTTAGACGCTATTCGCCGCTATGAAATCGACTGGGAAAAGAAATACCAGCCCGACAACTTCCGTAGTATGCACGCCCATGTAATTTATGAAAGTGGCTGGGAATTATTCTATAGCTATCAGACATTAGTAGGCGTGCGGACACAAGATAAATACTATTTCAAAGACAAGACGTTTTCGCCTACCACGTCTAAGCAACTCACGGCATGGAGTGGCGTAAATACAGCCGCACGTCGGCAGGGCATAAAATCTGGTGTCTTTGGTAGTTTCTAAGTGTCGAAACGGCCTGATTGTCTAGGCCGTCCGCAACGGGGTAGCCGCCTTGCGCTGATGAGATAGGCTAATATAACATTTTGAAATAATAGGAAGGTAGGTACATTATGAAGAAAATCACTGGTGCATTTTTAGAAGAATGTCGAAAAGAAGAGCAAGCTATTCGTGCTTTATTGTCTGAACATATGCCCGACGTGTTCAACAATCGAAAAATAGAGTGGGAATGGTGCCGCTCTATATTTAAAATGGCAAGCGACATTAGAAAAAGAAGACAATCTTTTAGAATCGGGGGAAAGATACGGAATACTGCGTACCGTGTACCTTTTATCGCCAACAGAATATACAAGAATATGTGCCTTTGTAGATAATCATTTTCCGATAAAATACAGAATTTTTGGTGATGATTATTACAAAATAGCAGACTCTTTACAAGAAGACTATTTCAAGCAATATAAATAATGAGCAAAGGCGAAACAACTACGGGCTTAATTGTCTCTAGTTGTCTGGTAGAGTTGTCCTCTATCACTGATGAGCCAGCACGCTTACAAACACACAAGAAAAGGGGTATCACTATGCAAAGTTCGAGAAAACAAGTAGAAAACTGGATTAACTTTTATACGGCGATTGTCGAAAGTGCGCCTAATGTCCGCAAAGTATTACAAGACTTTGACGGCAAGCAAATCAATAAGCGATTGTTTGACGCTTTATGGAATGCCGTAGACAAGCAAAAAATTAAACTGTTTGTCAATAGCGAAGAAGGCCATTTTGATCTTGAATACAGACAATCCTATTTCTCCAATTATGTGAATCTTGCCTTTTTAAATGCTAGATATGGGGAAAATCCTGCATGGACAAAGTTTATAGGCAAGACGGCACGCTTAAACGCAGTAGTAGTTATTGACGCTCTTGACGCTGATATAGAAAAGACTAGGAAGCGGATTGACGACTTGAAGCAGCACCTTGAAACGATAGAAGACACGATAGCTGCACATAACAAGATCATAGAACAGCAAAATGAAATGCTTAAAAAACTGCCGTTTGAGATTAGAGACGCATATCGTAGGAAAATTGAGAAAGTCATGTACATCTAATAAAGGCGAAACACGAGAGCATATCGCTCTTGTGTCCATGGGAAATAGTCTACCCATGCTGATGAGCCAGACTGCTTATAAGAACATATTGATTTATAAAAGGAAGGAGTACCTAGTATGGCCAGACCGAACATCCTAGAAGGAAAAATTGAGATCGCAAAGGCCGAAGGCTTTGTTGTCTTCCGCTACGTCATGGGCAAGTATGCGCCGGACACACCGCAAAGTAATTTGTATCACGTATTGCAGGAATTTAGAAATAAATTCCCAGATTTAACACCTGTTGTCCTTGTTGGCGGCCGTCGTTGGCGGTGGTCAGAAGGGTATAAAATGGCTGTTGTCTATAAGCCGTGAAATCACTTGTATATTCCCGAAAGGGTACACATGTTCTGTAAAGGAAGGAGTAGATCATTATGACAAAACAGGAACTACGTGACTACCTCAAAACGCATGGGTGGTCTTTATCCAAAACAGGTTATGAATGCCGCTACGTCGGCTTGTACAAGCTGGAAAATAACCATGGCTACTACTGGTTATTCAAGACACTAGCGGAAGTCAAGAATTTCGTCAAGTACAACGACATAGACGACTTGACGGAGTTTCAGCCTGATGTCCTGCTATTTTGATTTCACTTGTATATTACCGAAAGAGAACACATGTTCCATATATTTGCTAATCTGATATTTAACAGAACGTGTGTTCGATGATATACTACAAATATGCCAAACACATGTTCTGTAAAGGAAGGAGACAACTATCATGACAAGAGAAGA
>NZ_SJOT01000033.1:0-22909 GCF_012027795.1 Megasphaera sp. SW808 | reverse complement strand
GTTTCTGTCAAATATATACCCACAACAACTTGACACTGTCATAATCGTTATTTATTATTGACTTTTCCACTGAAATGGTATACAATAAGACCATAACAAGAGATAATAATTATTAGATAGAAAGAAATTTTAAAATTATTTTACGCATAGATGAAGGAGATTTCACCATGAAACATGTAGAATTTTACCGCAATGAAAAAGATAATTCCATTTTAGCAGTCGTAGGCGTTCAGGCTGAACAGGAAGTCGTCGTAGACGGTCAGAAATTGGTTCGCTTAGTTGCCGATTCTGTAGACGCCGCGAAGGAAAAACACGTGCCGGCTGTACGGAAAGAGGGCGGCCGCTTATTGGTCGAAGTCGGCTCGGTAACGCATCCGATGGAAGAAAAGCATTACATCGAATGGATTGCCCTGGTATCGGATGCATCCGTCGATATCCGCTATCTGAATCCCGGCGAAGCGCCGAAGGCCGAATTTGAAGGAACTTCCGGCGTCGTATACGCATACTGCAACCTCCACGGGTTATGGAAAACGGAAGTATAATTCGCAAATATTCCATATAGGCAGAGGCAATGGTTTCTGCCGATAAACGAAACGAGGCGCTGCCGCATGAAGGAAATCCTGTTCTTCGTGCGGCAGTTTTGGCATACGTATGAGAGAAAATCGAGGTGAACCTTATGAATTTTAAAATGCTGTACATAGACGGAGCGTGGACGCCCAGCGCGTCGGGAGCTTATATTGACGTAGAAAATCCGGCGAATAAAGAGAGATTTGCCTGCGTGCCTGAAGGAAACGACGCCGACGTAGACAAAGCGGCGAAGGCTGCGGCAGCGGCCCTTCCGGCCTGGGCGGCGACGCCTCTATCGGAACGGATGGAGTACATGAAGAAGATGCTGACGTATTTTAAAGAGATGGAGCCGCAGCTGACAGACTGCATTGTCAAGGAATTGGGAGCTCCCGTGTCCTTTGCCGCGGCCAGCCACGTCCGATACCAGTACGTGCGCACCCAGTCGTATATCGACTTGGCGGCTGGCCTTCCCTTGGTGGAAACCCTGACCCAGTCGACGGTATACCGGGAGCCCGTCGGCGTCGTCGGCTGCATTACGCCGTGGAATTATCCCTTGGGGCAGATTATCCAGAAGGTCGTCCCGGCGATTCTCGTAGGCAATACGGTTGTGCTGAAGCCGAGTCAGCATACGCCCTTAGCTGCCTATTATCTGACAGAGGCTTTTCATAAGGCCGGATTCCCCAAAGGCGTGTTCAACCTCGTAACCGGCCGGGGCAGTCAAATCGGAAATGCCATGTGCGACCATCCCCTGATCGACATGATATCCTTTACGGGATCGACGGAAGCCGGCATCGGCGTAGCCCGCAGGGCGTTGGCGACGATGAAGCGCATCAGCATGGAATTGGGCGGCAAGTCGCCCTGCGTTATTTTGAAAGGCGCAGACTACGAAGGGGCGGCGCGCATGTGCCTCGATTCCATCTTTCTCAATTCGGGGCAGACCTGCACGGCCTTGTCGCGCCTCGTCGTCCCGAAAGACGATAAAGAGACTGTCGAACGGCTGCTGCTGCAGCTGCTTCCGGAATACGTCGTCGGCGATCCAACCGACCCGGCCGTAAAGGTAGGCCCCGTCGCGTCAGAGCATCAATTCCAGACGGTATGCTCCTCTATCCAGAAGGGAATTGACGAAGGTGCGGCCCTGCTGGCAGGCGGATTGCCGCCGGCTCCGGAGAAGGGATATTATGTCTATCCGACGATTTTTACCGATGTGACGAACGACATGACCATTGCCCGCGAAGAAATCTTCGGCCCCGTCCTCTGTGTCCTTACGTATGACACGGAAGAAGAGGCCGCAGCCATTGCCAACGACACGCCGTACGGCCTGAACGCCGCCGTCTGGGGGCCGAAAGAGCAGGCTGTCGCGACGGCGCGGCGCATCCGGTCGGGCAACGTCTATATCAACGACGGGCCGCGCGACGTGACGGCCCCCTTCGGCGGATTTAAGCACAGCGGCATTGGCCGCGAAGGCGGGATGGACGGCATGCTTGAATTCACGGAGCCTCAGGCTTTATTTGACTGCGGGTCGTGAGCCGGAAAGGCTGAAGCGCTTCTGTCCCTTGCGGGCCTTAGGTTTTCTGCAAAATAATTAAAATCACAAGAAGGATTTCCTATATCCCTGTGGAATATTATATATATAAGGGAAGCAACCATGAGGTAGGAAAGCCATATCGTATCTGATGGACTTCCCGACGGAAAGGAAGGGATTTTTATGGCAACAACTGTTAGAGGCAAGAACTTAGAAATTACGCAAGCTCTGAAAGACTATGTATTGAAACGCGAAAAGAAAGTGACGAAATATTTCGACAACGAAGTAAACGTACAAGCAATGCTTTCCGTTGAAAAAGACCGTAAGATTGCAGAAATTACCTTGAAAGTAGACGGCGTCGTCCTCCGCGGCGTCGAAGCGAACGACGATATGTATGCCGCTATCGATTTGGTATACGACAAGATGGTTCGCCAAATCCATAAATATAAAACGAAATTGGCTCGCCGCATGAAGGGCTCGTCCTTCAACGCCGCCTTGGTAGAAGGGCCGGCGGAACCGGAAGAAACCTTTGAAATCGCCAGAACGAAGAAATTTGCCGCCCGCCCGATGGACGTCGAAGAAGCTATTTTGCAGATGAACCTCGTAGGCCACGACTTCTTCGTATTCCTAAACTCCAAGACCGATACGATCAGCGTCGTATACAAACGGAAACACGGCAAATACGGCTTGATTGAACCGGAATTCTAAGAGCCATGCTTGACTGATACAGATATACGATACGCCCGCTTTTGCCTTTTCAGAAGCAAGAGCGGGCGTTTTGTCTGCCTTAGGGATTGGCGTGGAACAGCTGGAATAAGGCGTTTTCGTCGTCCATCATGGCCTGGAAGCAGTAGAGCGTCGCCGCTGCGTCGGCCAGGCTGTCGTGCCATTGAGTTTCTCCGTAACCGTAGTGGGCGGCGCAGTCCTTCAGCTTGGCGTAGGAGCGCACGGGCTGATGCTCCGAATGAATGAAGGAATAGGCTTCGCCGGCGTCGAGTATCGGCAGGGCCGGCGGAAATGCGACGCCGGCCTGCCGCAGCATGCGCACGTCCTGCATCGTATTGTAGCCTACGACGAGCTGGGCCTGGGCAAACAGCTTGCTGAACAGCGGGGCGTAGCTGCTGAAGGAAGGGGAGTCCTGTACGCGTTCCGGCGTGATGTGGTGGATAGGCACCGTATCGTCCCATTCCGTTTGGCATTCTGGTTTGAAATATTGGTTGTATATGACGGTATTCCGGCCGTTGACGATGGAAACCTGCAGAATTTCGCCGTCGGCGGAAAGATCGGTCATTTCGACGTCGACGGCGTAGATGCGGCCGGCGTCGAGGGTGCGGATGAAGTCCTTGACTTGAGAGGATAAAGACCTGCGGCGAGCCAGCTCTTTTTTCTGCCGCCTTTCGAGGGGATACTCGCCGGGCTTGGCGAACAGTTCCCGATACAGCCAGCGCCGGGCCTGTTTATAGTATTTGAAGCTTTTGGAACGGGCGCCCTTAAAGCCCAGCGTGGCTCTTTCGTATTTGGCGAAGTCCGTAAAGATACCGATGCGCCGGCCTCTGCTGACGGCGTAGTACCGCGTCGGATTCTGAACATCCGGGTCCGGCTTGGCCCAGCAGGACGCGCGTATATATCGTTTTTTGTCCCCCGTATCGTAATTCATGGCTTCCTCCTGACTGCGTTTTGAAAAACTGTTTTTATTGTACTGGAAAAGCGGAAAAGTGGCAAATGGTATTATCTATGCCGACAAGATATGTCGGTATGGCTCTGGGAAAATATTAAAAATAATACGTCTTTTCTTTAGTTTATAATGGATTCGCAACATATATTCAGTATATATTAAAAGAGGATTCCAGTATACGAAAAAGGCCGGCCCATAGAGAAAAGGCGGCCTTTTATATAGAGTGAAAATGTATTATAATATATAAGTACTATACTGTTAAAATGCGAGTTTCTATGGTAAAATATAAAACTATGCGACATGTTGCAATGGAGGTGCATTATGGCTACAGTTCAAGAAAAAATCGCTCAATTTCATGAAAAACTGAAAACCATTGAAATGGGCGGCGGTCAAAAACGCATTGATAAACAGCACGCACAAGGAAAGATGACGGCACGGGAACGGCTGAACAAGCTCTTCGACGAAGGCAGCTTTACGGAAATCAGCCAGTTTATCCGCCATCGCTGCACGAATTTTAACATGCAGGAAAAAGACATTCCCGGCGACGGCGTCGTGACGGGATACGGCACTGTAAACGGCCGTCTCGTCTTTGCCTATGCCGAAGATTTTACCGTTGAAGGCGGCTCTCTCGGCGAGATGCATGCTCATAAAATCTGCCAGGTTCAGGAAATGGCCCTGAAGATGGGTGCTCCGATTATCGGCATCAACGACTCGGGCGGAGCGCGTATTCAGGAAGGCGTAGACGCCTTGTCCGGCTTCGGCCGCATTTTTATGAACAATACGTCGGCTTCGGGCGTCATTCCCCAGATCTCGGTCATCATGGGGCCCTGCGCCGGCGGCGCCGTATACAGCCCGGCTTTGACGGATTTCATTTTCATGGTTAAAAATACGTCGAATATGTTTATTACAGGACCGGCAGTTATCAAATCGGTTACGGCCGAAGAAGTTTCGTCTGAAGAATTAGGCGGCGCTATGACGCACAACTCCGTGTCCGGCGTAGCTCACTTTGCCTGCGAAAACGAAGACGACTGCATTGCTAAGATCAAATATCTCCTCGACTTCTTGCCGAGCAACAACATGGAAGAAGCGCCTATTGCCGAAACGAACGACGACCCGCAGCGTCAGGACGAAAGCCTGAATTCGGTTATCCCCGACAGCAGCAACATGCCTTACGACATGCTCGACGTCATAAAATCCTGCGTCGACAACGGCGAAATCTATCAGGTATTGGAAAATTACGCCTTAAATATCATTACTTGCTTCGCCCGCTTCGACGGCCAGACTGTCGGCATCATTGCTAACCAGCCGAAATTCCTGGCCGGCTGCCTGGACATCAACGCATCCGATAAGGCGGCCCGCTTCATCCGCTTCTGCGACAGCTTCAACATCCCCCTCGTCACCTTCGTCGACGTGCCGGGCTTCCTGCCGGGAACGACGCAGGAATTCGGCGGCATCATCCGCCACGGCGCGAAGATGCTCTACGCGTACTGCGAAGCGACGGTGCCGAAGGTAACCGTCGTTACGCGCAAGGCCTACGGCGGCGCGTACATCGCCATGTGCTGCCGCCAGCTCGGCGCGGACATGGTCTTTGCCTGGCCGACGGCTGAAATCGCCGTCATGGGTCCGGACGGCGCGGCCAATATCATCTTTAAGCGCGATCCGGAAAAAGAAAAGAAAAAGCAAGAATATATTACGGAATTTTCCACGCCGTACAAAGCGGCGGAACACGGCTATGTAGACTGCATCATCGAGCCGAAGGAAACGCGTCCCCGCATCATCGACGCCTTGGCTATGCTGTACAGCAAGCGGGAAGAACGCCCGTCTAAGAAGCACGGCAATATGCCGTTATAAGGGGAGGAATGGCTATGGATTTGCAACTATTGGCCCTGATCGTCTTGGCTATCCTGTGCGTGCTGCAGTGGCGTCATTCCGCAAGCCGTATGCAGGAAATGGAACGGAAGATTGCCGAGCTGGCAGAAGTGAAGGACGATTTGCAGCGCCTGTTGGCTAAGCAGGGACAGCAGACGGCATCTGTACCGGAAACAGCCGCGCCCCAGCCTGCGCAGGAAGAAGACGCGCCGAAGGAAGCGCTCGTTCCGACCCACGCCGTAGCAGCGCACCAGTCTGTCGTGCCCGTAGGGCAGCGGCAGCCGGCTGTCGTCGCCGCCCGTCCCATGGCGACCGTTCCGGCGGAACCTACGGCGCCGCAGGCCGACGCTTCCGACATCTCGCCGGAAGTCGTCGCCGTGATCATGGCGGCCGTCGCCGCTTACGGCTATTCGCCGGCGGCTATCCGCTCGATCAAAGCGAAAAAACGGCAGAATGCACACTGGATTATGGCCGGCCGCCTGGCCGGTATGCGGTAATAGATATACATTTTTCGCCAGGAGGATATAGAATGAAAAAGTTTAAAATAACGGTAAATGGACAAGCATATGAAGTAGAAGTAGAAGAAATCGGCGGCGCTGCGCCTGCGCCGGCAGCAGCTCCGACTCAGGCAGCTCCTGCTCCGGCTCCGCAGCCTGCCGCTCCGGCAGCTCCGGCCGCTGCATCTGCACCGGCGGCAGCCGCCCCGTCTCCGGCTGCTATGGAACCGATTCCCGACGGCGCCGTCGTCATCAAAGCCCCCATGCCCGGCAAGATTTCGGCGTTGAAATCCGAAGCCGGCCAGGCTGTCAAACGGGGCGACGTCCTGCTCGTACTGGAAGCCATGAAGATGCAGAACGACATTACGGCTACGGCCGAAGGCAAGCTCCACAGCCTGCGGGTCAACGTCGGCGACAACGTCAAGACCGGCGATGCCTTGGCCGTTATCGTACAGTAAGACGAGGGATACAGCAGATATTTGCAAAGGAGAGGGTCAAATTCCGCATTGAATTTGGCCCTTTTGGCGTACTTGTATTTGGAAGAGAGCTCTATTGTCCTGCAAGGGCTGATAAACGAAAACAACCCGCCGGTTCAGCTGAATCGGCGGGTTTTAACATGCCTGCAATTATTTTTTCAATTCTTTTTTCGCTTCGGCTTTAGCCAGGAAGGGAGCCGATTCGATGATGAAGCGGTCGTGCGTCGCTTCGCCAACCTTGCCGGCGTCGTCGAAGGCTTCGATTTTGAAGGACAGCTTCTTTCTGTCTTGTTCGACGAGGGTTGCCTTCGCCGTTACGGTCAGGCCGATAGGCGTAGCCGCCAGATGCTTGACGCTGATGGCGATGCCGACGGTGTTGTAGCCTTCGGGAAGCTGGCTTTCGCAGGCCAGGATAGCTGCGTTTTCCATCAGGGCGACGAGGGCCGGCGTAGCGTATACGGGCGATTTGCCGCTGCCCATTTTAATGGCCGTATTGTCCAGTACGACGACTTCGGAAATTTCACCCTGTGAATTCGGTTTGATTGTAAAGTCCATGATTATTCCTCCTAATTGCGATTAAATTACAGTACCACTATACCATACTTGCCGAGGCTATGTCACTATTTTTTGACACGGTACTTTAAATATTATAGAATAACGGTATTGGAAGTATCAACGATATGGAATGTATCCAAATGAGGATGTGACAATGGTGAATGTAAAAGCAGGAATACTCGCCGCGGCGGCCGTACTGTCCCTGACGATGCCGCTGCTGGCTAAAGACAAGGGGACGGAGACGCCCTTTCCGAACTGGGGGATTATTACCGTGCCCGATGGCCTGTATATGGAAGAAGGGTATCAGCCGCTGCTCACGGCGGAAAGCTACGGCAACGACGCGGCGGCTATGCTGGAACGGATTTATCCGATAGAGCCGCAGACGTATCAGCTGGTAAAGCGGGACGGCGCTTCGTTCCAATACGGATATATGCTCCGCTACAGCGCCAATATTTGGGAAGTCGAAGCGGCCATTGACCGGCAGCGCGAAAAGGCCGGCATACTGCACAGCGCCGGCGTCAAACCTAATATGGACGTGCTCATGGAGCGTACGGCGGCGTTGATGAAGCAGTGCCTGCCCGAAGGCTTCAAGGTCGTGCAGCCTATGAGCTCCCAAAAGTTCAAAGGCCATGTGTTTTATGAATGCACGCTCCAGCACAAGCTTATCATCAACGAGACGGATTTTGCCGAAACGATCCATTGCCTGGCCTGGCAGCACGGCAGCTCCGTAGAAATAGCCGTCCTGTTCGGCCATGGAGCCGATGGGGACGACAGCTTGATTTCCGTCATGACGGATATGCTGAAAAACGCTGAAAAAATGCCTAAAAAATAAATGAGGAGGAATACAGATGGTACGATTTGAATGCGATTATTTGGAAGGAGCGCCCTTGCCGGTGCTGGAAGCCATTGCCAAGGCTAATTTGGAGCAGAATCCGGGATATGGGTTCGACCCTCATTCCGACCATGCCCGCGATTTGATTCGCCAGGCTTGCCAGGCTCCGGAGGCCGGCGTATATTTTCTCGTCGGCGGCACCCAGGCCAACCTTACGGTCATCGCTTCCTGCCTGAAAAATTATCAGGGCGTCATCGCGCCGCAGACGTCCCATATTTTCAACCATGAAACGGGCGCTATCGAAGCGACGGGCCATAAAATCCTGTCGGTCGAAACGGCAGACGGAAAGCTGACGGCTCAGCAGGTCCGCGACGTCTGCCAGGCTTACTGGAAGGAAACGCACGCTCTGTTCTTTGTACAGCCCGGCATGGTCTATATTTCCCAGACGACGGAGGTCGGAACCATGTACAGCCGCGCTGAAATCGCCGCTATTCACGATGTCTGCAAGGAATACGGCATGAAATTATTCGTCGACGGGGCCCGCCTCGGCTATGCCCTGGCCGCGCCGGACAGCGACATGACCCTGGCCGACCTGCCGCAGATCTGCGACGTCTTCACCGTCGGCGGCACCAAGCAGGGCGCTTTATTCGGCGAAGCCGTCGTCATCATGGACGAAGACCTGTCCAAGGAATTTCCCTACCATATCAAGCAGCGCGGCGGCCTCCTGGCTAAGGGCTGGCTCTTGGGCGTACAGTATGAAGCGTTGTTTACGAATGACTTATACATGAAGAGCGCTCGTCATGCCGCCGACCTGGCCGTCAAGGTATATAAGGGTTTGAAAGAAGCAGGCTACTCCTTCTTGTACGAGCATCAGACGAATCAGCAGCTGCCGATCGTGACGGAAGAACAGCTTAAGACGATCAGCCAATCTTATTCAGTAGACCACTTTGCTGATTTGCCCGACGGCCGCATCGCCATCCGCATCTGCACGTCCTGGGCGACGAAGGAAGAAGATGTCGACGCCCTGCTGGCGTTTATGAAGACGCTGAAATAAGCGGTACAACGCAGCGATACAGAAAGACAGCCCTGAAACGGCGTGATTCCGTTTTCAGGGCTGTCTTTGTATATAGAAGCTATTAGGAAATAACCCATTTGACGACGTATATTGCCAAGGGGATGGTGACGCAGGCGATGCCGATGATGTCGATATATACGCCCGTCTTGATCATCTTGGTGATGGGGATGTAGCCGCTGGCGTACACGATGGCGTTCGGCGGCGTCGAGACGGGGAGCATGAAGCCCAACGACGAGGCTAAAGCGATGGCTACGGCGACGGGAACGGGATTGAAGCCGGCAGCCATGGCGGCCGTAATGCCCAAGGGGCCGACCATGTTGGTAGCCGCTGTGTGAGACGTGAGCTCCGACATGAGGAGCGACATGACGGCGAATACGGCGATGAGGGCTACCTCCGACGGATTGCCGCCGAGAGCGTCGATGATGAGCGTGCCGAACCACGTCGACAGGCCCGTTGCGTACATCATCGTACCCATTGACAGGCCGCCGCCGAAGAGGAGGAGGGTGCCCCATTCGATGCCCTTAGCCGCTTCTTTCCACGACAGGGTGAACTGCCGTTCCTTGAAGTTGACCGGCAGAAGGAATAAGGCCAGCGCGCCGACGAGGGCGGCGACGGCTTCGGGGAACAGGCGATTGTACAGCTTGATCATCGGGCTGCCCGGTTCGAGGACGATACTCATGATGCCTGGCGTAACCCAGAGGACGATGGCGACGATAAAGGCGATCAGCGTATTTTTCTGGGCCCGCGTCCATTTTCCCAGCTCCCTGCGGCGGGCGGCGATGAATTCGTCGGCGCCGGCGATTTCCGAAACCTCCAGCGGATACATGCGGACGAGAACGACGTAGGCGATGATGAAGTACAAGACGGTGCTGACGCCCCCCCAGACCATCCAGTCGAAGAAGGACACGTAGATGTGACTCATTTCGCTCAGGAAGCCGACGATAATCAAGTTGGGCGGCGCGCCGATCGGCGTGAGGGAGCCGCCGATGGATGCGGCGTAGGCCGTCATGAGCATGATGCCCGTAGCGTATTTTGACGTGTGCAAGTCCAAAATTTTGCCTTGGGCGGCGAACATTTCCTTAATAGCCCCCAACAACCCCAGGGCAATAGGGAACATCATGGCCGTCGTCGCCGTGTTGCTGACCCAGCCGGAGCACAGGGCTGTCGCCAGCCCCATAGCCAGGAGGATCTTCTTGGGATTGGAGCCGACCCAGCGGCGCGACAATAGCCAAAAGGCGAAGCGCTTGTCCAGATGGTGATGCATCATGGCCGTCGCCAGCATGAAGCCGCCCATAAACAGGAAGATGAGCGGATTGGCAAAGGCGCTGAAGGCCGTCGAAGCTGGTACGATGCCGATGACGACGGCCAGCGTCGGGCCGAGGAGCGCCGTGACCGGCAGGGGCAGCGGCTCTGTAATCCACCATAAGGCGACGAGCGTCATCAGGGCCAGCAGCTTATGAGCCGCCAGTGACAAGTCGGGCATAGGCGTTAAAAAGACGAGAAGGGCGCAGATCGGCGCGCCGAACAGACCGATGGTCCGCCTTCTCCGATCGAATGCAGATGTATGGCTCAATATAGGGCACCTCTTTCACATAAAATCAACTTGTCCGCGCGGAAGAAGGCCGCGCAGATATAAGCAACCTATATTATAGCACTATACTTTATAGTATTGTAGCAATATACTTTACAATACGGAAAAAGAACTGAAAAATTTCAGTCCTTTTTCGTATACTTCTCTTATAAATTTGGCATAAGCTCTTTTAAGTGTTCCGTCAGCTTCATGTTTTCGCCGTAATCGACGGGGCAGTCGATGATGACCGGCCGGTCTTGGGCGAAGGCCTCTTCCAGCGTAGGCAGCAGGTCCTCCGTCTTTTCGATGCGGTAGCCTATGGCTCCGACGCTTTCGGCGAATTTGACGAAGTCCGGATTGGTGAAATCGACGTAGGCGTGATGGCCGAACTGCATGTCCTGCTTCCACTTGATGAGACCGTAGCTGCAGTCGTTGAAGATGAGGGTGACGAAATTCGTGCCCAGACGGTAGGCCGTTTCAAATTCCTGGCAATTCATCATGAAGCCGGCGTCGCCGGTAATCGCCAGGACCTTCTTGTTGGGATGGACGAGCTTGGCGGCGATGGCGCCGGGGACGGCGATGCCCATGGTGGCGAAGCCGTTGGAAATGATGCACGTATTGGGCTTATAGCAGTTGTAGTGGCGGGCGATCCAGACCTTATTGGCCCCGACGTCGGAAATGACGATGTCGTCTTCGCCCATGACCCGGCGGCAGTCGATGAGGGCCTTCTGCGGCTTGACCGGGAAGGACAGGTCGGAGGCGTAGCTTTCGTGTTCCTCCACCATGCGGCGGCGGATATCCAGGGCGTACGTCGGCTTCTGCAGACGGGCGGCCTTTTCCAGGATGCGGCTCAGCGAGTCCGTAATATCGCCGACGACTTCTACGGCCGGCTCGTAATTCTTGTTGATGTCAGCCGGCATGGTGTCGATGTGGATGATGTCGGCCTGGCTCAGGTGCCACTTGGCCGGGGCGTATTCGATGATGTCGTAGCCGATGGCGATGACCAGGCTGGCCCGTTCCAGCACCTTGGTCTGGTAATCTTCCATGGGAATGCCTACGGTCCACAGGGAATAGGGGTTGTCAAAGGGAATGACGCCCTTGGCCATCATCGTGTTGATGACCGGAATTTTCAGCGTTTCGGCAAATTTCGTCAGCATGTCCGAGGCGTGGTTGCGGATGGCGCTGCTGCCGGCCAGGATGACCGGATTTTTGGCGTAGGAAATCATGGCTGCCGCCGCTTCGATCTGGGACTGCAGGGCCGTTTCCGGCAGGATGGCCTTGCGCTGCATGGGCCGTTCCGTATCGGCGACGGGCATGTGGCTGATGTTTACGGGCAAGTCGATGAAGGTCGCCCCCGGCTTTTCCCGTTCGGCGTATTTGAAGGCCAGACGGGTGATTTCAGCCATCGTGTCGGGGCGGACGACGGTGTAGGCCCGGCGGGTAATGGGCTCAAACATAGAGCGCAAATCTAAATACTGATGGGCCGTAATGTGCATCTTATCCGTGCCGACCTGGCCGGAAATGGCGACGAGGGGCGCGCCGTCGCAGTCGGCGTCGGCTACTCCCGTAATAAGGTTCGTCGCGCCGGGGCCGAGGGTCGCCATGCAGACGCCGGCCTTGCCGGTCAGGCGGCCGTAGACGTCGGCCATGAAGGCCGCGCCCTGCTCATGGCGGACGGTGATAAATTCGATTTTCGAACGTTCCAAGGCGTTCATGATAGACAGGTTTTCTTCGCCGGGAATGCCGAATATGTAATGGACTCCCTCTTCTTCCAGGCATTCGACCAGTAAATCGGCCGTATTGCGCTGTTTTTTCGTTCTTGTCATAGGAAATCTCCTTTCGTCGCTGCGTATCTTGCCCGTATTATAGTATGACCACTGTACTTTTGCAATTTTATCCCGTATAATTTAATGGAAATTTAATATTTTTTCATGGCGGCAATGGGCTGTATATGCCGTATATATGCGGTTTTTCCGTCATCGAAAGGAAAAAATTATTTTAATATATGAAAATGCATTTTTAAGAATAGGAGCGTGCAGCTATGAACGTATTGATAAGCGCCTGCCTGCTGGGCCTTGCCTGCCGCTATGACGGGCAGAGCAAAGCGTATTCTGCCATCGAAGCGCTGTGGAAAGAAACAGATATTCACCTCATTCCCTTTTGTCCCGAGCAGGGCGGCGGACTGGCTACGCCGCGAGATCCGGCGGAACGGCAGGGCGATGCAGTTCGGACGCAAAGCGGCCGGGACGTGACAGAGCAGTATCACCGCGGCGCGGCGATGGCTTTAAATCTGGCGCAGACCTTCGGCTGCACTGTCGCCGTGCTGAAAGAAAAAAGCCCGTCCTGCGGCAGCGGCCGGATTTACGACGGCACGTTTACGCGGACGCTGACGGCTGGCGACGGCGTGACGGCGGAGCTGCTGAAGAGACACGGTATTGCCGTTGTCGGTGAAAGCCAGATAGAGGCGTTTCTGGCAAATTGCACCGGCAAATACAGAATATAAACTCGCGAGGCTACTTTACAGAAACTCCGCGATTCTTTACAATAGGGGAAGGCGCTTAGTTCGCCGAGTATATAGATTGCAGGATGGATACTTATGGATTGGAACGAAATACGAGTCAGCTCTTCAAAGAGCATGTCGGATAAATTATTTGACGAAATCAGCCAGCGCATTCTTTCCGGCGAGTTGCCGGAAGGCTATGTCTTTCCCAACGAAGCCGTTCTCTGCGAAGAACTGCGCGTCGGACGCAGCACGATTCGCGAGGCCTATAAGGCCCTGGAGCTGTCGGGCTATGTGACGCGGAGCAAGAAGGGGACCTTTGTCAACAGCCGCCTGGACATCTTGAGCGCTACGCCGATCAAGCAGGCCTTTGTCTCCGCCGACAGCCGGGATTTCAACGAATTCCGCGAAGTTGTCGAGGTCAGAAGCGCCGAGCTGGCGGCCGAACGGGCGACGAAAGAAGATATTGCCGCCTTGCAGGATATCATCAAGGCGAGTAAGGCTTTGTACGACGCCGGCTATATTGACGACGTCGCCGCCAAGGACATGGAGTTTCATCGGGCTATCAGCAAGATGAGCGGCAATAAGCTGATACTGTCCGTCATGGTGATCATGACGCTGGCATGGAATAAAGGCGTGCGCCGCAACTTCTTTCATGCCATGACGCATAATCCGCAGATATTCCATGACATGTATTCGCAGCATGAAGCAGTCGTCCAAGCGATTGCCAGCGGCGACGCCGAACGGGCGGGAGCCGCCATGAAAGCCCACATCGGCTGCGTTACGGCACCTTTAGAATAAGAAATATAGAATGAGTACAAAATGACGCAGCAAATTGGCTGCGTTTTTTGTTTACCTGTTGACAAATCGCAAGTTGTCTGCTATGATTACATCATAAACGTTGTCAGACAAGATGTAATAAATAACAAGGTTCGGTTTTTCACGTAATGGAGAGGAGAAGATGTATGTGAGTCAGTATGAAATGGATGAAAAGGGGACGAAATATCGCTGGCCCGTATTTATTTCTACGTTCTTGTCGTATATATTCGATAATTACGATAACGTTATCTTGGCGATATCCATGCCCGTCCTAATCAGCGTGCTGAATATTTCCTACGTCCAGGGCGGACTGCTCGTATCCGTCACGATGGTCAACGCCTTGGTCGGCGTACAGACGGAAACGGATACGACGACCATGTTCCCGGATGTGCCGGAAAACCACTGGGCCTATGAAGCTGTCGCAGCCATGGCTAAAAGCGGCCTCGTCAAGGGTTATCCGGACGGCGAATTCAAGGGCGATCGCACCATGACCCGTTATGAATTTGCCCAGATCGTCTACAACGCTATCCAGGCCGGTGCAGAAGTAGACGCTCGTCTGGTGGAAGAATTCAAGCCGGAATTGGAATACTTCCACATCGCTACCGTCGCGAAGGACAAAGACGGCAACCCGACGATTGAACGCGTACGGGCCAACTAATTTCATACAAAGGGGAATAGCGCTCAGTTCATAGCTGACGCAGCACAAGTAAAACGAGTCGGGGGAAACCTCGGCTCGTTTTTTTCTATCATTTTATTCGTTTAAAGGAGGAATTTTCCATGAACCAAACCATACGCCGGTGGATTGACCGGGCGCAGAAAGGCGAGGAAGAAGCGGTTTTGCTGATTTTGCAGCAGTTTCGGCCCTTGATTTACAAGTATGCCTGCCATTATCAGTATTGTTATGATTCGCTGGACGAGGCCATATCGGTGGCGCAATTAGCTATGCTCGAATGTATTCACGCTTTTGACATGTCCGGCAGCGAGGAAGCCCACAAGGAGTTTCGCCGGGCTGTCGACAGGGTATTTAAAAGGGAGAGCAGATGGTTTCAGACGTATGTCAAGATAATAGAGCATATGCTTCATGTCGACGAGGTTATCGAGGCGTTGGGAATGTCTGGCGGCGATGAGCAAGACCCGCAGCGTCGAGCCGTTGCAGCGGAATTGCAGGAAAAGGTTCGCCAGTGTTTGGCTCATTTGACCGAGAAAGAACGGCAATTTCTCCATCTGCGGTATTATGCTGACCTGACGTATGCTGATATAGCCCGCCGCTGCGGCCTGTCCCTGTCGCAGACGCACAAGCTGACCCAAGCGGCCATGGCGAAGTTTTGCGACATAATGTATCGGTATGACGTACATCCGTTGAACGGCGAAGAGTCATAAGGAGTAGATACAAACAGAGACGGCGTCAGAATGACGGACCGTCTCTTTGTCATATCCTCATGTCTTATGGCGTTATTCTATCTTTCCGTTTTTATCCTTGCTGCATCCTATGGCAGCTGCGTTCTGGCGAGTAGTTACCACGTGTCATCGATGATGGCCTCGGCTATTCTGGTTGAGGGTATGTTATGGAAATTTTCTCTCCAGTAAATCATGCCTGAATTGTATTTCTTAACAAAGAATACAAGTATTGGACGGTGGTTCCGGCGGGACGTATACTAAAACCATAGAAAGGAACGACGAGAGGAGGGATTCAATGACCATTGACGAAGTATGCCAACGGTACTGCATTCCTAAAAGCGTACTGGAAGAATACGAAAAGCTCGGTCTGTGCAGCTCTGTAAAATGCGTCATGGGCCAATGGCAGTACGACGATACGGACGTGGAGCGGCTGAGCCTGATCATGACCCTTCACGACGTAGGGTTTACGAACGAAGAGGTAGAGACGTACATGCGTCTTCTCTTGTCCGGCGGCGACACGAGGGACGCGCGGCTGAAAATGCTGGACAAGTTGCGCCAGCGGGCCGTCGACGAAATCCATTTTCATCAGAAAAAATTGGACTGGCTCGACTATCTTCGCTACCAAATCCGGCAGCATAAAGAGAAAATCGTATGACGAGGGGGAAGGATGAGAGTATGAGACAGGTCAAACAGTATCTAATGGCCGGGGCCGTTGCCCTGACCGTCTTGTCCCTGACGGCCTGCGGCTCGGCGGCGGAGAACGCGGCTTCTTCCAACCGTCCCGCGGCGTCGGCGAAGGCCGCAGAAGAGCAGGCGCCGTCGGAAACGCAGCTCGTCCGCGTGACGGATAGCCAGGGGACGACGCTGCCCCTGCATCTGAACGGCAGCCAGGCGGCAAAGGACTTATGTGCTCAGCTGCCGCTGGATATTGCCGTAGAAAACTACAGTACGAACGAAAAGATTTTCTATCCGCCGAAGAAGCTCAATACGGCCGATACGCCTATGGCCAAGCCGAGAGTCGGCATGGTAGCGTATTATGCGCCGTGGGACGACGTCGTATTGTTCTACGCGCCTCTGAACGGCGGCGAGCTGTACGAATTAGGATATGTAGAAGAAGATGCCGGCCAGATTGAGAAGCTGAGCGGCACGCTCCATATCGAGCAGGTACATCCATAGGAAGGGGGATATCATATGGAGTATACGAAATTAGGCAATACGGATATTACGATTTCCAAGCTGTGCCTCGGCTGTATGAGCTTTGGCGACCGGGCCAGCAAGATGCACGCCTGGACCCTGAATCAGGAGGACAGCGAAGCTGTTATCCGGCACGCTTTGGATTTGGGCATCAACTTCTTCGATACGGCGAACTGCTATTCCGCCGGCACGAGCGAAGAATATCTGGGCCGGGCTATCAAACGCAACGCAGCCCGGGACAAGGTCGTCCTGGCGTCGAAGGTTTACTTCAACGACGCCCATTTATCCAGAGAAGCCATCCAACGGGAAATCGACGGTACCCTGCGCCGTCTCGGCACGGAGTATCTTGATTTGTACATTATTCACCGCTTCGATTACGGCACGCCTATCGAGGAAACGATGAAAGCGTTGGACAGCCTGGTCAAGGCCGGCAAGGTGCGGGCCTTGGGCGCGTCGGCCATGTACGGCTACCAATTTTACAACATGCAGCTGGCGGCGGAGCGAAACGGCTGGACGCCTTTCTCGTCCATGCAGAATCACTACAGCCTGCTGTACCGCGAAGACGAACGGGAGCTCATCCCTATTTGCAGGCAGATGAACGTGTCCCTGACGCCGTACAGCCCCTTGGCGGCGGGACGGCTGGCGCGGTCCGATTGGAAGGCTGATACCCTGCGCAGCCAGACCGACAAGGTGGCCGTAGAAAAATACGACAGTACGCAGGTCATGGATTCGCGTATCGTCAAGCAGGTGCAGGACATTGCGGCGGAACACAACGCGACGATGCCCCAGATTGCCTTGGCTTGGCAATTTGCCAAGGGCGCGGCGTCTCCTATTATCGGCGCGACGAAGGCGCGCTACTTAGACGACGCGGCCGGGGCATTTGACGTGACGCTGACGGAAGACGACATGGCGCGGCTGGAACAGTTTTACCTGCCCCATACCGTCGTCGGCGCTCTAGATGAAGGCAAGCCGTCGCCGTCGGTACTGGCGGCCAACGTCGGGACGTAAGGGAGGCATTGGCATGGATCGGCGGGAATTTTTGAAATGGACGGGAGCCGGCGCGCTGACCTTGTTTCTCAGCGGTTGCGGCAATATATTGACCCGGGCTGAAAGCGCGTCCGGTATCGTTGGAGGAGGTAAGCATATGAATATCGTCGTAGTGACGGGAAGCCCTCACAGAGCGGGCACCTCGGCTTTGTTAGCCGACAGATTTATTGAAGGAGCCCAGAAGGCGGGCCACAACGTATTCCGCTTCGACGCGGCCTTTGAAGACACGCATCCCTGTCAGGGCTGCGACCACTGCGGCATGGACGGCGACTGCATATTCAACGACGCTATTTCGCAGAAGCTCATGCCGAAGATGCTGGAAATGGATTTGATCGTGCTGGTCACGCCGCTGTACTATTACGGCATGTCGGCCCAGCTTAAGACCGTCGTCGACCGCTTTTATTCGCGGACGGGACGGCTTCACGGCAAGAAATCCATCCTCATGGCTACGGCCTGGAACAGCGCCGACTGGACCATGGAGGCCCTCGTCCATCATTATGAAACGCTCGTGCGCTACATGGAATGGACCGACGTCGGGCAGGTATTGGCCGTCGGCTGCGGCTATCGGGCCCTCATCGAGCAGTCCCAGTTCCCCGACCAGGCTTATCGCCTGGGGGCCAGCTTATAAATGGAGTATCTCTGTACTTGACGAGGAGGTCTTGGAATGAACTTTTTGAAAATGAAGAAAAAGGTTGCCTCTGTAGTGGCAGCCGCGATGATTACAACGACATTAGTACCGATGGGAGCGATTGCAATGGCAGAAAATCAAACGGAAAAGAAAGCAGTAAAAATTGTACAAACGGCAGGACGGGATCAGCTCGGCGAATTTGCCCCTGAATTTGCCCGCTACAACGACGACATTTTATTCGGCGAGGTCTGGTCGCGCAACGATAAATTGTCCCTTCGCGACCGCAGAATCGTGACGGTGTGCTCGCTTATCGGCTCGGGCGTCATCGACAGCTCGCTGAAATACCACTTGGCGACGGCTAAGAAAAACGGCGTGACGCAGGAAGAAATGGCGGAAATTATTACCCAGCTCGGCTTCTATGTCGGCTGGCCGAAAGCCTGGGCGGCCTTCAACATGGCTAAGGAAGTATATGCCGAATAATCTGCAGTACGGTAAATTTTACGGAAAAATACCTTGACATAAAGTTAACTCTAACATTTATAATGAAACATAATTAAAGTATATGGATACCGTGTATTTATACATGACGGTTATACAAAGGAGTGACTTTAGATGAAAGATTTGTCGAGACGGGATTTCTTTAAATTGGCCGGCGTAACGGCTGCCGGCGTGGCCTTGTCGGGCGTAGGACTGACGGACTTGCTGGCCCAGGCCCCCGTCGTCGGGGCGGCCGACGTGACGGGTAAAGCGACGGCGGGTTCGCGGGCCAAGGTGTACTTTACGAAGCACATCGACGCGGCCCATCTGATTGCGCTGTATGATAAGATCAACGAAGGCATTTACGGCAAGGTAGCCGTCAAGCTCCACACCGGCGAAAAGCACGGCCCGAACATCCTGCCGCGGGACATGGTCAAGGACTTCATGGCTCATATCCCCGACAGCACGATCGTCGAAACGAACACGCTGTACGCCGGCGACCGCTATACGACGGAAGGCCATCGGGAAACGCTCAAGGTCAACGGATGGACCTTCTGCCCCGTCGACATCATGGATGAATTCGGCGACGTCAACCTGCCTGTCCGGGGCGGCAAGCATCTGAAGGAAGTCGCCATGGGCGGCCACATCGTGAACTACGATTCCATGGTCGTCCTGACCCACTTCAAGGGTCACGCCATGGGCGGCTTCGGCGGATCCATGAAAAACATCGCCATCGGCTGCGCGTCGGGACAGGTCGGCAAGCGTCAGGTCCACGGCGTAGCGGGGACGCCGCCGGAAGACTGGGGCGCCTGGCCGGCGAAGGAACATCTCATGGAGCTCATGGCCGATTCGGCGAAGGCAACTGTCGATTATTTCGGAAAGCACATCGTGTTTATCAACGTCATGCGCCGCATGTCTGTCGACTGCGACTGCGCCGGCACCAGCGCGGCCGAGCCGACTATCCCCGATATCGGCATCGTGGCCTCGACGGATATTCTCGCCGTCGACCAGGCCAGCGTCGATTTAGTATACGGTCTGCCGTCGAGCCAGAATCACGACTTGGTAGAACGCATCGAATCGCGCCGCGGCCTCCATCAGCTGCAGGCTATGCGGGACCTCAAGATGGGCAACGACCAATACGAGCTGATTTCTATTGACTAACTATGTACATTTTGTTTCGTAAGAAAGAAGGATATACGATGAATGAAAGAGAAAAAGCAGGGTTGTTCGGCTTAGGCCAGACGAACGACGCCTATGCCCAGTATTTTGTCGGCCAGAGCTATTTGAATTTGCTGACAAAGGACCGCCTGGTTACGGCCAACGTCACCTTTGAGCCGGGCTGCCGCAACAACTGGCATATCCATCATAAGGGCGGCCAGATCCTCTTGTGCACGTCGGGCCGGGGCTATTACCAGGAATGGGGCAAGGAACCGCAGGAGCTTCATCCCGGCGACGTCGTCAACATTCCGCCGGAAGTGAAGCATTGGCACGGCGCGGCTCCCGACAGCTGGTTTGCCCACGTAGCCATCGAAGTACCGGCAGAAGGGGCGTCCAACGAATGGTGCGAGCCCGTCGACGCCGAAGCATATAACAAGTTAAAATAATACGTTTACCTAAAGGAGAATGACTGATGAAAAAGATAATGCCTTTCCTCATGACAACGCTGGCGGCACTGTCCTTTGCAGCCGCAGCCCCTTCCCCAAGCATGGCCGCCGATACGGCGAAGCCGGCCCAACGAGTTACTATGTCCGAAGCCGAAGCCGGCGCGGGCATGTTCGGCCTCGGCAAGACCAATGACGCCTACGCCCAGTATTTCATCGGCCAGAGCTATTTAAATCCCTTGGTAAGTGCGCCTATGGGAATTTCCAACGTCACCTTTGAGCCGGGCTGCCGCAACAATTGGCATATCCATCATAAGGGCGGCCAGATCCTCTTGTGCACGTCGGGCCGGGGTTACTATCAGGAATGGGGCAAGCCGGCTCAGGAACTTCATCCCGGCGACGTCGTCAACATTCCGCCGGAAGTGAAGCATTGGCACGGTGCGGCTCCCGACAGCTGGTTCGCCCACATTGCCATCGCCGTGCCGGCTGAAGGCGCGTCCAACGAATGGCTTGAAGAAGTAGACGACGCTCAGTATCGTCAGCTGAAATAGGAGTGAGATAGGATGAAAAAATTAGTTACAATGATAGTAACGGCCTTTGCGGCCTTGATGCTCGTCGGCTGCGGCGCGTCGGAAAGCGGCTCAGCCAGCGCGGCGGCTCCCCAGGCGAAGGCGGGAGCTATTGCCGATACGATAGACGGCGGCCTGCAGGGCAAGAAGGTCCTCGTAGCCTACTATTCGTGGAGCGGCAACACCAAAACCGTGGCCGAACAGATTCAGCGGGAAACGGGCGCTGATATCTTCTTTATCCAGCCGCAGACGGCATATCCCGGCGATTACCGCGAATGCGTCGATATTGCCAAGAAGGAAATGAATGAAAACGCCCGTCCGGCCGTCGCCAATAAAGTAGAGAACATGGATCAGTACGACGTCGTATTCGTCGGCTACCCGATTTGGTGGGGCAAGGCGCCGATGTTCGTGTACACCTTCCTGGAAAGCTATAATTTCCAAGGCAAGACCGTCGTTCCCTTCTGTACGACAGGCGGAACGCCTATCGGCGGCAGCATGGCCGACGCGCAGAAGTCGGCGGCAGGAGCACAGCTCGTACGGGGCAGCGATTCGTCCGACCCGGCGGCCGTGTCGAAATGGCTTAAGGATATTCACGCCGTGCAATAAGCAGATGAGCGCATAGAAAGGGAGGGGAAACGATGAAAGGAATAGCTTTATTGAGCGGAATCATCGGAGCGGCCGTCGTCGTTTCCGCCTTCTGCGCCTTTGGGCCGGGCAGGGCCGACGCGACGGAAGAGCAAGTCGTCGTCATTGCGCCGATCCAGCCGGCCTATGCCCGTCAGATAGACGTGGCCTTCGAAGGAGGCCGGGCTCGCGTCGGCTTGCTCGATGAAGAAGCGGCGATGGAATTTGCCGAACGGCAGCCCTTGTCCATCCAGCTGGAGCGGAAGCCCGAGCGGATTGTCGTAGCCGGCGTGCCTGACGGCGTTTTCCAAGGAACTCGCGGAAGCGTAGCAGCGCCGGTCATCGGCGACGTCGTCATGGACGTCCGAGCCAAAGAGGTATTTATCTGCTGCCGCGATATGGACGCATCGGACGGCCGCGTTCTCCTGGGACACGTCACATCCGGCATCGAGCCGCTGTCGCGCATGGACGGCGCCTTTGAAGCCTTCGCCATGGCGGCGGAAGATTTGTAAAGTTTTTGCGGCGGCGCTTTTTTATTTTTGCAGGCCGTGATACAATAAAGGCGACGTTTTTATAAAGAAAGAGGGACACACCATGCATTTAGGCGCACAGGAATTGATAGTTATCTTATTGATTGTCTTGATCTTGTTCGGCGGGAAAAAAGTCGCCGGCCTGGGAAAAGCGATGGGGACGAGCCTGCGCGAATTCAAGGAAGAAGTCAATAAGACGAGCGACGCCGTCAAAGACGGGGCCGACGCGGTGAAAGCCGAAGCGTCGGAAGCAAAGCAAGCGGCCGAAGGGGCCGTCAAGGCGGAAACGACAGACCGAAAGAACGAAGCAAACTAGACGGGAGCACGACGATGTATTGGAAGACGACGTATCTGTCGCCTGTAGGCGAATTAACCTTAGCGGAAAAAGACGGCTGCCTGGCCGGACTGTGGATAAAGGGGCAGAAATATTATCTGGCGTCCTTGGACGAGGACGATGTGTCCGACGGGGACACGCCGACCTTGGCTAAGGCGAAGGGCTGGCTTGACGAATATTTTGCCGGCCGCCGGCCGTCCATCCTGGCCTTGCCTTTAGCGCCCCGGGGAACGGACTTTCAGCGCTGCGTGTGGCAGCTCCTGTGTCACATTCCCTATGGGCAGACGAAGACGTACGGCCAGATAGCCGAGGAAGCGGCAGCGCTGCGCGGGATCCCCTCGTCGGCCCGGGCCGTAGGAACGGCTGTCGGGCATAATCCTATTTCCATCATCATACCGTGCCACCGCGTCGTCGGCGCACAGGGCCGCCTCACAGGCTATGCCGGCGGCATCGATAAGAAAATACAGCTCTTAACGCACGAAGGAGCCGACATGGCGCGGCTTCGCCGATCATAACTGCATATATGAGAAAAAAGCAGCTTGCCGAAAAG